>NZ_JBHURV010000017.1:0-173928 GCF_042673865.1 Streptomyces sp. NPDC056987 | reverse complement strand
CCCACCGCGGGGGGGGGGTGGGGTCGGGTGACCGCACCCCCGGGCTGTTGGTGCGGCGCTGCTCCCGCCGGGCCCGGGGGTCGGTGGGCCCGGGCCCCCGCCCCGCGGCCGGTGATCTGTGACGTCCCTTTTCCGCCTGCCTACTTGAGCAGGTACGCCTTCAGGACGGTCACGTCGTAGGTGTTGCCGTTCTTGTCCGTCAGCTTCGCCTTGAAGGAGACCGAGGTGGCCTTCTTCGGGTGGCTCAGCGACAGGCTCTTCTTGCCGTCCTTCGCGGTGGTGACCGGCGCCTTGACCCACTTCGTGCCGCCGTCGTAGGAGACCTGCACGGCGAGGGACTTGAAGCCCTTCCCGGCGGCGGGCCCCTGGATCGTCAGCGGGACGGTCAGCTTCTTGCCCGCCGCGGCGGTGCTCGCCAGGTCCAGCTTCGGGACGAAGCGGACGGTGGAGAGCGGCAGGGGCGCCGGCGTCGCGCCGGTGACCTTCTTCGAGGTGTAGCTCCAGGCGGCGACGACGCGGCTGCTGACGCCCGCGACCTTGGTGGAGCGCGAGACATCGGTGCTGATCACGTAGCGGGACGACTTCGTGGGCAGCCCGTCGGTGAACTGGCAGAGATTACCGTTCACGTCGACGATCTTCTTGCCGTCGGCGCTGATGACGGTCCGCTGCTTGGTCACCGACGAGGAGCCGGGGTGGCCGGCGCCGTCCGCGAACTCGGCGACGCAGACGGCCATTTCGTTGCCGAGACGCTGCGCGAGGTTGTCGGCGTCGACCTTGGGGCTGAACACACCGACGTTGTAGACCTTCTCGTACGTCTTCTTCGGCTGGTAGGTCCTGGCCTTGTCGTCGCCGAGGTTCGCCTCACCGCCGTCTTCCTCCGTGCGGCCCTGCTGGCCGACGCCGAACTGCCAGGTGAATCCCTTGGGCGCGGTGACGTACGTCTTCGCCGTGCCGGGCAGCGGGAACGGGGCGGTGACCGTGCCGAGGCCCATCGACGGGGTGGACCAGAAGGCGTTGACGGTGCCGTAGCGGTTCTTGGCGGAGGCGCCGATCTTCAGGTTCACCTGGGCCAGTTCGCTCTTGGCCGTCTTGTGAGTGAAGCCGGTGTACATCGAACCGGGACGGTTGTAGAGCAGGTTGTAGCTGGTGCTGCCCTTCTGCCACAAGCCGCTGAGCTGGGTGGAGAACTGCCCGGCGGGCAGCGCGGCGCCGACCTGCGCGGTCCTGAGGCCCTTGAAGGAGCCCAGGAAATAGGTGCTGGCGAGCGCGGTGGACGGGGTGTCCAGCAGGTAGTTGAGGTAGGCGTCGCCCACCTTCGCGGACTCCGGGGCGGTGATGGAGACCGGCTTCGTCTTGCGGGCGTCGAAGGTCACCGTCGCGTTCTTCGTGACCGAGATCCCGGGCTGGACCATCAGGGCCACGTCCGGGTCGCCGCCGCCCGGCTTCGGGATGTCAATGGGGGCTTCGAGAAGGTAGGTGCCCTTCGGGACCCGGATCTTGGCGCTGCCGGTGCCGGAGACGTTCTTCCAGAAGTCGCCGTCGTGCCCGTAGACGGTGGCCAGCGCGTTGCCGGGCTTGCCCTTGGTGTCGATGAACTTCATCGTGAGGTCGTACGACTCGACCTCACGGATCACACCGAAGGAGGTCCGTACGCTCTGACCGCCCGCGGTGGCCTTGGCGACCAGGGTGCCGGAGAACGCGCCGTCCACACTGCCGGTCCGCGTGTTCGAGGTGATACCGACGCTCGCGGTGCCGCCCGCGGGGACGGTGACGCGGTTGGTGTCGGCCGTGAAGAAGCCGGCGGGGGCGGGCTTGCCCCGGGGGCCGGTGGTCTCCAGCGACAGGTCGAGGGTGACCGCCTTGGTGCCGGTGTTGCGGTAGGTGACCTGCTTGGTCACCGGCTTGTCGTCGGTGTGCGGCCACTGCTGGAGCCCGAAGTTCACCGAGGTCTGCTCGCTCACCACGCTCTGGGTGATCGCCTTGGTGAGATCCGCGCGCCCGGTGCCCTGTTGGAACGGCGTCAGGCCGGTGCCCGGCTTCGCGGAGGCGGTCAGCGTCTGCTTGATCCGCTGCCCGCTCCAGTCGGGGTGCTGCTGGGCGAGGATCGCGGCGGCCCCCGCCACATGCGGCGTCGCCATCGACGTACCCGACATGGAGACATAGCCGTCGGCGGCCGGATCGCCGAGCTGGCCCTGGGCGGCCTTCGCGGCGACGATGTCCACACCGGGCGCCGTGATGTCGGGCTTGAGCGACCCGTCCGCCGTCGGACCCACACTGGAGAAGTCGGCGATCGCGTCGTCGCGGTCGACCGCCCCGACCGTGAGCGCGGAGGCCGCGCTGCCCGGCGAGCCGATCGTGCCGGCTCCGGGGCCCTCGTTGCCCGCGGCGATGACGAAGAGGATGTTCTTCTCCGCGGAGAGCCGGTCGACCGCCGCCTCCAGCGGGTCGTGCTCGACGGTGTCCTCGCCGCCGAGGCTGAGGTTGGCGATCCTCGCGCCCTGGTCGGCCGCCCACTGCATGCCCGCGATGATGCCGGAGTCGTCGCCGAACCCGCTGTCGTCGAGCACCTTGCCGTCGAGGATCTTCGCGCCGGGCGCGACGCCCTTGTACTTCCCGCCGGACTTGGCGCCGGAGCCCGCGGCGGTCGACGCGACATGCGTGCCGTGCCCGACGTGGTCGACGGTGTTGCCCGACCCGGAGAAGTCCTTCTGCGCGACCTCGACACCCTTCAGGTCCGGATGCGTCTGGTCGACCCCGGTGTCCAGCACCGCGATCTTCACACCCTTGCCGTCGAACCCGGCCCCCCACGCGGTCGGCGCGCCGATCTGCGCGACACTCCTGTCCAGGCCGGCCTTGCGCTTGCCGTCGAGCCATACCCGGGCGATGCCGGTCGCCACCGTACGGTCCTCGCCACGCCCCGCGGAGGGTGCCGTGAAGGCGCTCCAGACCTCGGCGGAATCGTCCTTGGGCGCGGTCAGCGCCTCGCCCCTGACGGACGGGAGGCTCCGCCGGACCGAGACCTCCGCGGCCGAGATCGCCGACTTCGCCCGCGCCCTGTCCCGCGTGTCCGTCGCGTACGAGACGATCAGCGGCAGCGTCGAGCGGTGCGCGTCGTCGTACTTGTCCCTGATCAGCCCCGTCACATTGAACAGCCGCCGGTCCAGCCTGCCCTCGGCCACCAGCTTCGCCGCGTCGGACGGTACGACGTACGTGGCGTCACCGACCCGCCGCACGGATATCCGGATGCCCTCACGGCCCGCCGCGGGCTCGACGCGGGACACCCGGCCCTTCGCGTCCACGTGCACCCGGTCCCCGGTGATGAGGGTGACGGCGGACGAACTGCTCTGTGCCTGGCGCGCCTTGGCCTCGAAGGCCTGGATGGCGGCGGCGTCCCCGGCGGTGGTCCCCGCCGTGTCACGGCCGACCGCGGCGGCGCCTGTCGTCAGTCCCGCCGTGAGCAGTGCGGCGACCATGGCCGCGCCCGCTCGGCGTGTGCTTCTGTGCAACTCTCCCCCAATGATGGAGTAAAGATTGGTCAAACCCCCGGATCGGCTCTGAAGACGGTGGGAAAGACCGACCGGTTCATTCACCCGGTGCTCGAATCCGAGAAATCCTCCCGCGCGCCGCACGGGCCGCCGACGAACACACCGACATCCCGGGGGCCCACGTGACACCCCGCCATAGGTCTGTACCTGGGCCCTGAACTGGGCCCTTGGACCCTGCCGTTGGGCCCACGTTCATCTTTAGGCTTCCCGCGCTCGGGGTGAACGGCGACGGCACGGGTGAGGAGTACGGATGAGGCGTTCCCATGGGGTGCGCGAGAAGCACGGGCCCGTGCCCGTGCGGGAGAAGCACGGGCACGGCGGACGTCCGAGGCGTTGGCCGTCCCTCCTCCCCCGCGACAGCAGGGGCCAGACGGGGATCGAGTACCTCGCCCTGCTCGGTGTGGTGGTCCTGCTCATCGGGGGCATCTCGGTCACCGCCCTGTCCCGGGCCGAGAACGCGGGGCTCCAGTACGCGGCGTGCCGTGCCATGAATCCGTGGGGCGGGGCCGAGTCCTGCGAGAAGGTCGACACCGCGGACGGCGACGACGGGGACGGGGAGAACGGGGACGACGGGGACGGCGAGGACGACGATCCGGTCGTCCCCGAGAACGACCCGTTCCAGCCCGCGAAGTGTCTGATCGCCGAGGACTCGACCAAGACCACGGTCGTGGTGCAGATCCTCTTCATCAAGATCAGCAGCTCGGAGCAGGTCAAGGTCAAACAGTGGTCGGACGGCACCGTCACCCTGGAGCGCGTCACCGAGGTCGGCGGCGGCGTCACGGCGAGCATCGACGCGGGCATCCCGGGTCTGAAGGACTGGGGCGGTGGCGCCGCGCTGAGCGGCAGTTACACGAAGGGCAGCGGCAGCGGCGGGCAGTGGCTGTTCAACGGGAACAAGAGTGACGACCCGCAGGCCGATCTGGAGGCGAACCTTGAGGACGCCAAGCAGTTCGCCGAATTCCTCAAGGCCTCTGAGAAGTGCAACAGCCGTCCCGCCGGGCCGCGTTCGTCCGAACTGGGCATGATATGCGGCTACCACGCCGGCAAGAAGAAGCCGGACATCGACCCGGAGAAGGCACCCGACGTCGACATCACCAAGACCACCACGGAGCTGGCCGGCGGGGTGAGTTTCGGCAAGTCGTTCGCCAAGGACGACAAGGCGGTCAAGGCCCTCAAGGACACCATCGCCAAGGAGGTCGCCAAGAACAACCCGAAGGTGAAGGGTGAGGCGCTGGACAAGCTCGTCAAGGAGGCCCAGAGCAAGAGTGTCATCGCCGAGGCCAAGGACACCAAGGACGTCGGCAATGTCTCCGCCGACGGGCTGGCCGGGGCGATGAGCAAGGACGTGGTGGTGCTGCGCGCCAAGACCGGGCCCGACGCCGGGAAGATCACCTTCATCTACACCTTCTCCCTCAACGGCACGGTCGGCGCGGTCGCGCAGGCCAAGGGCAGCCGGATGCAGCAGGTGGCCGTCACGTACGACGCGGCCGCCTACGACCAGGAGGAGGAGGACGACCAGCCGCACCACCCCGAGAAGCTGGTGATCACCTCCAGCCAGGAGAACGGGGACGGGCCAGGCATCCAGGTCGGCGGGGGCGCCAACGCCGGTCCGGTGACGATCGACGTCGGCGGCGGGGGCGGCACCATCAAGTCGAACATCCACACCGAGTCGGCCGAGGTCAAGCTCGACAACGACGCGGACAGCACGGCCGTGGAGGACTGGCTGCGCGGGCGCGGCGACAACCCGGCCACCGGGTCCATCCCCTCCCCCACCTCGGCGGCCGAGCCGCTGACCGACGAGGCGGGCCCGATCGAGCGGCTGCTGCACGACAAGGGGAAGCTGACGCGGCTGGACTACGAGGCCAACACCGACTGGTGGAACGCCTCGCTCGGCATCGGATTCGGTGTCTCCGCCGGGCAGTTCAACCTCGGGTTCAAGCTCTTCGGCATCGACATCACGCACGAGGAGCGCAATCAGAAGATCACCGGGAACCCGACCTACGCGACGGGCCCGCAGAGCGGCGGCGGGCGCCCCTGGGTCCCGTTCACCAACTGCACGAAGACCACGCCGATCACCTCGTGACGCCCCTGCGAGCCCAGCACGATCCGGACGAGAGGCCCTACCGACGGCGGGCGATCCAGGTGGTGCGTGTGGTGCGGACGCTCAGGTCACCGCGGCGCACGATACCGAGAGGATGGGTCTGGTCCAGGAGGGTGTCGAGGGCTGCCAGGTCATCGGCTTCCAGGGCGTCGCCGACGTGGGAGCGCAGCCTGGTCAGGCAGACCTGCGCGTAGCGGCCCAACGCCGGACCGGCCTGGGAGGCGGTGAGGCGGATCTCGAAGGGGCGGCGCTCGTCCACGGTGAAGCCGGCGCCCCTGAGAGTCCCGTCCCACGCGTGCGGCGGCTCGGTGTTCGTCACGGCGTGCAGCCGCGCCTCCAGCCCGGGGCTACCGACGCCGGTGTCCGCGGGCAGGAAGCGCGGGAAGAAGTCCATCTCGGTGACCGCCAGCAGACCGCCCGGCCGCAGCCGCCCGTACGCCCGGGTCAGCGTCCGGGCCGGATCGCGCAGGTGGTGAAGGAAGGCGGCGGCCCACATCAGGTCGTACGGCTCGTCCTTGTCCGGCAGGGGCCATGGCTCGTCCAGGTTCGCCTCCAGGGTACGGACGCGTGCCGCGACGCCGCGCGCGGCCGCCTGCTTCCGCAGCCGGTGCAGCATCTGGGGCGAGAGGTCCACGGCCGTCACCGACGCGGTGGGGAACCGGTCGGCGAGTGCGAGACTGCCGGTGCCTGGACCACTGCCCATGTCCATGATCCGCGCCGGGACGGAGTCGGCGAGACGCGCGATCCAGCCGGTCAGCTCCCTGAGGTACGGCTGGAGAACCTCGGCGTCCAGCTCCAGCATCTCCGCCATCGCGATGTCGGAGCCGCTCGCATGCTCGTGCCCGATATGACCGTGATCGGTGGGGTGTTCGCTCATGCCCCGACGGTATGACGATCAGCATCGGCCGGTCATATGCTCTTGCCGGTGAAGCAAGAATCGACGCTCGACACCCTCGTCAGGATGCGGATCCGGTCCCTGCGCACAGCACGCGGCTGGTCACTGGACAACCTCGCCGAACGCGTCGGCATCAGCCCCTCCCAGCTCAGCCGGATCGAGACCGGCCACCGCCGCATCAGCCTCGACCAGCTCACCGCCATCGCGAGCGCCCTGGGCACGTCCCTCGACCAGCTCGTCGAGTCCCCCGACGACTCCGGCGTCGTCATCCGTCCCGACCGCGACGAGGAACGGGGCCTGACCACCTGGCTCCTCGGCGGCGACAACGGCCCCCAGCGCCGGACCGTCGCCAAGCTGCGCGTCACCGACCCGGCGGGCGCCGTCGCGCCGGGCGACCTCGGAGTCCACCCGGGCCGGGACTGGCTCACCGTGCTGTCCGGCACGGTCGTCCTCTACCTCGGCGAACGCGTCGTACGCGTCGAGGCGGGGCAGGCCGCCTCCTTCTCCACCCTGACCCCGCACACCCTGCGCTCCGACCGCGGGCCCGCCGAGGTCCTGTGCATCCTCGACCACAACGGCGAACGCGACCACAACGGCGTACGCGACCATAACGGCGTACGAGACCACCTCCGCCCGAGCCCGTGAACCGGACGGCGCGCCGGGCTCGGACCGCCCCCGCGCGTCCGCCGATCCGCGCGGCCCGCCCTCAGGGCAGGACCGCGATGCCGTCCAGTTCCACCAAGGCCCGCTCGTCCCACAGGCGTACGACACCGACCACCGCCATCGCCGGGTAGTCGCGGCCCGCCAGCCCGCGCCAGATCCGGCCGAGTTCCGCCGCGTGCGCGCGGTACTCCGCGACATCGGTGGCGTAGACCGTGACCCGGGCCAGATCGCCCGGCGCGCCACCGGCCGCCGCGAGCGCGGTCAGCAAGTTACCGAGGGCGGTGGCGAACTGCTCGGGCAGAGCGGCACCGACGAGCTTCCCGTCGGCGTCGAGAGCGGTCTGCCCGGCCAGCAGCACGAGCCGGCCGCCCGTGGCGACCACGGCGTGCGAGAAGCCGGTGGCGGGCGCGAGCCCGGCGGGGTTGACGCGCTCGGGGCTCATCCGTACAGCTCCTTCGCGATGATCGTGCGCTGGACCTCGGTCGCGCCCTCGTAGATCCGTGGCGCGCGGACCTCCCGGTAGAGGTGTTCCAGCGGATGGCCGCGCTGGAGCGCGCGGGCGCCGTGGAGCTGGACGGCCGCGTCGACGACGTACTGCGCGGCCTCGGTGGCGTACAGCTTCGCCATCGCCGAGCGCGCGGGCACCTCCGGGGCGCCGGTGTCGTACGCGCAGGCCGCCGCGTACACCAGCAGGCGCGCCGCCTCGGTCCTGGTCGCCATCTCCGCGACCTGGTGCGCGACGCTCTGGAGGTCCTTGAGCGGGCCTCCGAACGCGGTGCGCGTGGCGGTGTGTTCCAGCGTCGCGTCCAGCGCCGCCTGCGCCATGCCGACGGCGAACGCGCCGACACTGGGCCGGAACCGGTTCAGGGTGGTCATCGCGGTACGGAAGCCCCGGCCCACCTCGCCGAGGACGTCCTCGCGGGTCACGGGCACCGCGTCGAAGACCAGGGCGCCGACGGGGTGCGGGGAGAGCATCTCGATGGGGGACCCGGTCAGCCCCGGGCGGCCCGCGGGGACGAGGAATGCCGTCACCCCCCGCGAACCGGGGCGCGAACGCGGAGCCGGATCCGAGGCCGGGACCGGGACCGGGTCCCGGGCCGCTCCCTCGGACGTCCGGGCGAAGACCGTGTAGAAGTCCGCCTCGGGCGCGTTGGAGATCCAGCGCTTCTCCCCTGTCAGCCGCCAGCCGTGGCCGTCCGGCTCGGCGCGCAGGGTGAGCGCCGCCGCGTCCGACCCCGCGCCCGGCTCGCTCAGCGCGAACGCGGCGACCGCGCGCCCGGCGGACACCTCCGGCAGCCACCGGGCGCGCTGGGACTCCGTACCGGTCAGGACGACGGGGCAGGTGCCGAGCCCCTGGAGCGCCAGCGCCGTCTCGGCCTCCGTGCACCCCTGGGCGAGGGATTCCCTCAGCAGACAGAGGTCCAGCGCGGAGGAGGTGAACACCCGCTCCAGCAGGCCCAGTCGGCCCAGCTCCGCGAGAAGGGGGCGGTTCACCCGGCCGGGGTCGCCCCGGTCGGCGAGCGGGCGCAGCCGCCGCGCGGCCAGGGCGCGCAGCTCCGCGCACCACGCGGTCTGTACCGGATCGAGCGAGAATACGGGCATCCGGGCCCCACTTCCAGCACGTCTATGGCGGACCGTTGACTGTCGTCAACTTCACGATACGCTCGATGAGCGACCCCACACACCGTCAGGGGGCGAACGATGGAGCCGACTCACACCGCCCACGTCGACACCTTCCCGCGCGACCAGCTGCCGCCGGTGGAGCAGTGGCCCCGGCTCCTTCCGCTCCCGCGCGGGGCGCGTCCTCCCGAACGCCTCAACTGCGCGGTCGAGTTGCTGGACCGTACGGCCGAGCGGTTCGGCCCCGACCGGCCCGTCTTCCGTACGGCGGTGGGCGAGGTCTGGTCGTACGGTGAACTGCGCGGCCACGTCGACCGGATCGCCCATGTGCTCACGGAGGATCTGGGGGTGGTGCCCGGCAACCGGGTGCTGTTACGCGGGCCCACCACGACCTGGCTGGCGGCGTGCTGGCTCGCGGTGCTGAAGGCGGGCGCGGTGGCCGTCACGGTTCTGGCGCAGCACCGGGCGCCCGAGCTCACCGCCATGTGCGAGATCGCCCGGATCCGCCACGCCCTGTGTGACGTACGGGCGTTGGGGGATCTGACCGGGGCGGACGTGCCGGGGCTGCGGATCACGGCGTACGGCGGGGACGGGCCGGAGGATCTGCTGCGCCGGGCGAGCGCCAAGCCGGAGCGGTACGCGGCGGTGGAGACCGCGGCGGACGATGTGGCGCTGATCGCGTTCACCTCGGGGACGACGGGGCGGCCCAAGGGGTGCGCGCACTTCCACCGCGATGTGCTGGCGGTGGCGGACACGTTCTCGCGCGAGGTGCTCCGTCCCGGGCCCGGGGATCTCTTCGCGGGCAGCCCGCCGCTCGGTTTCACCTTCGGGCTCGGCGGGCTGGTGATCTTCCCGATGCGGGCCGGGGCGTGTGCGCTGCTGCTCGAACAGGCGCAGCCGAGGCGGCTGTTGGCGGCGATCGGTGAGCACGGGGTGTCGGTCCTGTTCACCGCGCCGACCGCCTACCGGGTGATGCTCGACGCACTTGAGGAGGCCGGATCGCGGGCGCCGGACGTGTCCAGTCTGCGCCGGTGTGTCTCGGCCGGTGAGAATCTGCCCGCCGCGACCTGGCACGCCTGGCACCGGCGCACCGGAGTGCGCATCATCAACGGCATCGGGGCGACCGAGCTGCTCCACATCTTCATCTCGGCGGCGGACGAGGCCATCAGACCCGGCACCACGGGCGTGCCGGTGCCCGGGTGGCAGGCGCGCGTGGTGGACGGGGCGGGGGCGCCGGTGCCCGACGGGGAGCCGGGGCTGCTGGCCGTACGGGGCCCGGTGGGGTGCCGGTATCTCGCCGATCCGCGCCAGTCGGAGTATGTGCGGGACGGCTGGAATCTGACCGGCGACACCTATGTGCGCGAGCCCGACGGCTACTTCCGCTATGTCGCCCGCGCCGACGACATGATCATCTCTGCCGGGTACAACATCCCCGGGCCGCAGGTCGAGGAGGTTCTGCTGGCCCACCCCGATGTGGTGGAGGCGGCGGTCGTCGGCCGTCCGGACGCGCTGCGCGGCCAGCTCGTCGCCGCGTACGTCGTCCTGCGGCACGGCGCCGCCGCGGACGGGGAGGGCGTGATGGCCGCCGCGCTGCGGGAGTTCGTCACCGCCCGGCTGGTGCCGTACAAGTGCCCGCGTGTCTTCGTCTTCCTGGACGCGCTCCCCCGTACCGCCACCGGCAAACTCCAGCGCTACCTGCTGCGCGCCCAGGACCCGGCCGACCCGGCCGACCCGCCGGCCGCCGGAGCGGAGGCGGGGCACCTAAAGTGATCACGTGGCAGAGCAGCACACCCCCCGATCCCTGATCGTCACCCTGTACGGCGCGTACGGCCGGGCCCCGGACGGCGCGCCGCTCCCCGTCGCGGAGCTGATCCGGCTGCTCGACGCGGTCGGCGTGGACGCGCCCTCGGTGCGCTCGGCGGTCTCCCGGCTCAAGCGGCGCGGACTGCTGGTCCCGGCGCGTACGGCGGCGGGCGCGGCCGGATACCTGCTGTCGGGCGAAGCGCGCCAGCTCCTCGACGACGGGGACCGCAGGATCTACGCCCGTCCCGCGCCGCTGCTCACCGACGGCTGGGTGCTCGCGGTCTTCACCGTCCCGGAGGCGGAGCGCCACAAGCGCCATCTGCTCCGCTCCCGGCTGGGCAGGCTCGGCTTCGGCACCGCCGCGCCCGGCGTCTGGATCGCCCCGGGGCGGCTGCACGAGGAGACCAGCCACACCTTGCGGCGGCTCCAACTCGACTCGTACGTCGACCTGTTCGGCGGCCGGCATCTCGGCTTCGAGGCGACCGCCGAGGCGGTGGCACGCTGGTGGGACCTGCCGGCGATCGCCGGCCGGCACGAGGCGTTCCTCGCCGCGCACGAGCCGGTGCTGCGCCGCTGGGAGGGCGCGGGCCCCGCGGCGGCCGGGGGCGCGCCGCGGGACGCCTACCGGGACTATCTGCTGGCCCTGGACTCCTGGCGGCAGCTGCCGTACGCGGACCCGGGGCTGCCCGCCGAACTCCTGCCGGGCGACTGGCCGGGGGAACGTTCCGCCGAGGTGTTCGCCCGGCTGCACGCCCAGCTGCGGGACGCGGGCCTCGCGTTCGTGACGCCGCCGGTCAGCGCAGGGTGAGCCGCGGCTTCGGCGCGTCGGCGCGACCCGCCGGCGGTGGGCGGCTGCCCGCCCGGTACGGGAGCGGCCAGGGGGCGCCCGGACCCTCGTACCCCTGGGCCGCCGCCGCGTGCAGGGTCCACTGCGGGTCGTGGAGATGGGGCCGGGCGAGGGCGCACAGGTCCGTACGGCCCGCCAGAAGCAGCGAGTTGACGTCGTCCCAGGAGGAGATCGCGCCGACCGCCACCACCGGGACGTGCAGGGTGTTGCGTATCCGGTCGGCGAACGGCGTCTGGTAGGAGCGGCCGAACTCCGGGCGTTCATCGGCGACGACCTGGCCGGTCGAGACGTCGATGGCGTCGGCGCCGTGCGCGGTGAAGGCGCGGGCGATCTCGACGGCCTCCTCGGCGGTGGTGCCGCCGGGGGCCCAGTCGGTGGCGGAGATCCGGACCGTCATGGGCAGGTCGTCGGGCCAGTCCGCGCGGATCGCGTCGAAGACTTCGAGCGGGAAGCGCAGCCGGCCCGCCAGCGATCCGCCGTAGGCGTCGGTCCGCCGGTTGGTCAGGGGCGAGAGGAAGCCGGAGAGCAGATAGCCGTGGGCGCAGTGGAGTTCGAGCAGGTCGAAGCCGCTGCGCCGGGCCCGCCGGGCAGAGGATGCGAACTGCTCCCGTATCGTGTCGAGTTGACGGATCGTCAGCTCTTTCGGCAGCTGACTGATTCCGGGTCGGTACGGCAGCGCCGAGGCGGCCCACACCTGCCAGTTGCCCGTGGGCAGCGGCTCGTCCGTGCCTTCCCACATCGGCCGGGTGGAGCCCTTGCGGCCCGCGTGGCCGAGCTGGACGCCGATGGCGGTGCCGGGCGAGGAGGTGTGGACGAAGTCGGTGACGCGGCGCCAGGCATCGCCCTGCTCCAGGGTGTAGAGCCCGGTGCAGCCGGGGGTGATCCGGCCCACGGGGCTGACGCACACCATCTCGGTCATGACGAGGCCGGCGCCGCCGAGCGCGCGGGCGCCGAGGTGGACGAGGTGGAAGTCCCCGGGCATCCCGTCGCGCGCCGCGTACATGTCCATGGGCGAGACGACGATCCGGTTGCGCAGGGTCAGTCCGCGCAGCCGGAAGGGCGTGAACATCGGCGGGGTGCCGGGCGGGCAGCCGAAGTCCCGCTCCACGGCCCGGGTGAACTCCGGGTCGCGCAGCCGCAGGTTGTCATGGGTGACGCGGCGGCTGCGGGTGAGCAGCCCGAAGGCGAACCGGCGCGGCGGCTGGTCGGTGTAGGTGGCCAGTTCCTCGAACCAGCGCAGGCTGGCCGCCGCCGCGCGCTGGGTGGACTCGACGACGGGGCGGCGTTCGCTCTCGTACGCGGCGAGCGCGGCCGGCAGGTCGGGCCGCTCCTCGATACACGCGGCGAGGGCGAGGGCGTCCTCGACGGCGAGCTTCGTGCCGGAGCCGATGGAGAAGTGGGCGGTGTGCGCCGCGTCGCCGATCAGTACCGTACGGCCGTGGCTCCAGCGGCCGTTGGTCACGGTACGGAACGCGGTCCAGGCGGAGGCGTGGGAGCGCAGCGGGCGTCCGCCGAGCGCGTCCGCGAAGATCCGGGCGCACCGTTCGGTGGACCGCCGCTCGTCCAGGGCGGCGAAGCCGGCGGCCCGCCAGACCTCTTCGCGCATCTCGACGATGACGGTGCTGTGGTGCGGGGAGTACGGGTAGCCGTGCAGCTGCATCACCCCGTGCGGGGTCTCGGCGGTCTCGAAGCGGAACGCGTCGAAGGCGAAGTCGGCGGCGAGCCAGATGTAGCGGCAGCGGTGGGTGGTGACGGTGGGGGCGAAGACTTCGGCGTGGGCCTCACGGGTACGGCTGTGCACCCCGTCCGCGGCGATCACCAGGTCGTGGGTGGCGGCCAGCCGCTCGGCGGGCGGGGCCTCCGCACGGAAGAGGAGCCGTACGCCGAGGGACGCGCACCGTTGGTGCAGGATCTCCAGCAGCCGGCGCCGGCCGAGGGCGGCGAAGCCGTGGCCGCGGGAGGTGAGCGTACGGCCGCGGTGCACGATGTCGATGGCGTCCCAGCGGACGAACTCGGCCTGGAGCGCGCGGTGCACGACGGGGTCGGCGTCCTCGATACCGCCGAGGGTCTCGTCGGAGAGGACGACGCCGAAGCCGAAGGTGTCGTCGGGGGCGCTCCGTTCCCAGACGGTGATCTCGCGGGCGGGGTCGAGCCGTTTGAGCAGGGCCGCCGCGTACAGCCCGCCGGGCCCGCCGCCGATGACGGCGACCCGCCGCACACCGTGCGCGGTGTCCGCTGCCGGAGCCGGTACACGGGGTGCGGTGTGGGGTACGGGGTCCGCCGTTGCCGCCATCGTCAGCTCCCCTGCCACTTGGGGGGCCGCCGCTCGGTGAACGCGGCGTGGAATTCGGCGTAGTCCTCGCCGTGCATCAGCAACGCCTGGGTGGCGGCGTCGAGTTCGACGGCCGCGGCGAGCGGCATGTCCAGTTCGGCGGTGAGCAGCGCCTTGGTCTGCGCATACGCCAGCGAGGGGCCGGAGGCCAGCCGCCGCGCCAGCTCCGCGGCGCACCCGTCGGCCCGTCCGTCCTCGGTCAACTCGCTGATCAGGCCGATCCGTTCGGCCTCGGGCGCGTGGACGGGTTCACCGAGCATCAGCAGCCGGGTCGCGTGGCCGAGGCCGACCACGCGGGGCAGTAAGTAGGCCGCGCCCATGTCGCCGCCGGAGAGTCCGACGCGGGTGAAGAGAAAGGCGAACCGGGCGGAGGGATCCGCGATCCGGAAGTCGGCGGCGAGCGCGAGGACGGCGCCCGCGCCGGCCGCCACCCCGTGCACGGCGGCGATCACCGGGAAGGGAGACTCACGGATCGCCCGGACGACCTGACCGGTCATCCGGTTGAAGTCGAGCAGCCGCGCGGTGTCCATGCCGAGCGTCGCGCCGATGATCTCGTCGACATCGCCGCCCGAGCAGAAGCCGCGCCCCTCACCGGCCAGCACCAGGGCCCGTACGGAACGCTCCCGGGACAGCTCGGCGAGGAGGTCGCGCAGATCGGCGTAGGCGCCGAAGGTGAGCGCGTTGAGCTTGTCGGGGCGGGTGAGGGTGACGGTGGCGACTCCGTCGTCACCTCGTACGAGCCGTAGATGGCGCCAGTCCTGGGTGCGGGGCGCGGAACCGGAGAACGGGCTCATGGAGCGGCCTCCTTCGGCGAGCGCCGTGGGCCGCGGTGGCGGCCACCACCGATGTACGGCCCTTGTCACAGGCTCGCCACGGAACGGTATCACTCGTACGTGACCGCCGTCACGAGGGCGCGATAGACCTGTGACATGGTCGCGACATGCCTCCCGTAGGCTGACAAAGGTCCCGCCCGGCACAGGACATAGGTCCCAAGTCCGGCAGGCCGCCGCCCCTTGTCAGCCCGCTCACCCTCCGTATGGTTGAACGCGCCAGCGATTTCTCCCATCGCCCCCGTCCCCCACCACGGCCGCGACCGTGCCCCGATCGGACCGCCCCCCATGCCAGAAGCCGCCGATGCCTCTCCTTGGAGAGTCACGCTGCCGCACAGCGCCGAAGCCGTACCGCTCGCGCGTGCCCTGGTCCGCTCGGCGCTGGCCCATCTGGACGAGCCCACCCACAGCGAGACGGCGGAACTGCTCACGGCGGAGCTGGTCGCCAACGCCATCCAGCACACCACCGGGGACCACCCCATCGAGCTGGTCGTGGAGCTGCTGCCGACCGGCTGTCAGGTCGAGGTCCACGACGGTGACCCGGCACCCCCGGGCAATCTGACGCACCCCGGGTCGATGCCGGACCCCTGGCAGGAGGACGGCCGCGGCCTGCTGCTGATCAGCACGCTCAGCTCGGCCTGCGGCCACCGCACCACGGACCAGGGCAAGGCGGTCTGGTTCACCCTGCCCGCCGTCTAGGAGTGCCGTCCGGCCCGGACCGGATCGAGCAGGCTCGGGCCGGATCGGCCGGCTCGGACTCTAGAGCGCGACGCTCCCGGACTCGCCCTTCGCCAGCGTCGCGACCAGCACCGCCTTGATCGTGTGCATCCGGTTCTCGGCCTCGTCGAAGACGACCGAATGCGCCGACTCGAAGACCTCGTCGGTGACCTCCAGCTCGGTCAGCCCGTGCCGGGCGTGGATCTCACGGCCGACCGCCGTTCCCAGATCGTGGAAGGCGGGCAGGCAGTGCAGGAACTTCACGTCCGGATTGCCGGTCGCGCGCAGCACGTCCATGGTCACGGCGTACGGGCCGAGCGCCGTGATCCGCTCGTCCCAGACCTCCTTGGGCTCCCCCATCGACACCCAGACGTCCGTGACCACGAAGTCCGCGCCGGCCACACCCTCCGTGACGTTCTCGGTGAGGGTGAGCCGCGCACCGCTGACCTCGGCCGCCTCGCGGGCCAGGGTCAGGATCTCGTCGGCGGGCCAGTAGGCGCGCGGCGCGACGATCCGTACGTCCATACCGAGCAGGGCGCCGGTGACGAGATACGAGTTGCCCGTGTTGAACCGGGCGTCGCCGAGATAGGCGTAGGCGATCTCCGGCAGCGGCTTGGGGCTGTGCTCGGTCATCGTGAGCATGTCCGCGAGCATCTGCGTGGGGTGCCAGTCGTCCGTCAGACCGTTGAAGACGGGGACCCCGGCGTACGCGGCCAACTCCTCGACCGTCGCCTGACCCGCCCCGCGGTACTCGATGCCGTCGAACATGCGGCCGAGGACACGGGCCGTGTCCTTCGCGGACTCCTTCGAGCCGATGTGTGAGCCCGCCGGGTCGATGTACGTGGTCGACGCGCCCTGGTCGGCCGCCGCCACCTCGAACGCGCAGCGCGTGCGGGTCGAGGACTTCTCGAAGATCAGCGCGATGTTCCGGCCGCCGAGCCGCCGCACCTCGGTGCCCGCCTTCTTCGCCGCCTTCAGCTCGGCGGCCAGATCGATCAGGCCGCGGAACTCCTCGGCCGTGAAGTCCAGCTCCTTGAGGAAATGGCGGCCTTCGAGGTGTATGGCCATGGTGGCTGCTCCTGTGGCGCGAATCATGAGTGGGAAAATAAGCCGAGATTGGAACTATATACGATGATCTGCATTGCTATACAGACTGACGCGCGGGCAGCGCCGTAAGGGGCCCATGGCTCTAGACCGCGTCCCGCTCGACGGGGCAGCTCATGCAGCGCGGGCCGCCCCGTCCCCGGCCCAACTCGCTGCCCGGGATCTCGATCACCTGGATGCCCTGCTTGCGCAGATGGGTGTTGGTGGTGACGTTGCGTTCGTAGGCCACCACGACACCCGGCTCCACGGCGAGCACGTTGCAGCCGTCGTCCCACTGCTCACGGGCGGCCGAGTGCACGTCCTGGGTCGCGGTGAGCACCCGGATCTCCGGCAGCCCCAGCGCCGCCGCGATCGCCCGGTGCATGTGCTCCGGCGGATGATCGGTGACCTTCAGCTCCGTACCGTCACCGCCCGGTTCGATGGTGTACGAGCGGAGCATGCCGAGCCCCGCGTACTGGGTGAACGTCTCGTGGTCGACCATCGTCATCACCGTGTCCAGGTGCATGAACGCCCGCCGCTTGGGCATGTCCAGCGCCACGATCGTGGTGGCGGAACCGGCCGCGAACATCCCCCGGGCCAGCATCTCGACCGCCTGCGGGGTGGTGCGCTCGCTCATCCCGATCAGTACGGCGCCCTCGCCGATGACCAGGACATCGCCGCCCTCGATGGTGGAGGGGTAGTCGTCCTGCCCCTCCGACCAGTGGTGGAACGCCCCGGCGGACTCCACCCCGAAGAGCGGGTGGTGCCGGTAGATCGCCTCGAAGTGCACGGTCTCGCGCTGCCGGGCCGGCCAGCGCATGGCGTTGATGGAGACGCCGTCGTAGATCCAGGCGGAAGTGTCACGGGTGAAGAGGTGGTTGGGCAGCGGGTCGAGCAGGAAGTCGTCCAGTGCCATCACATGGAACCGGACCGAGGTCGGCTCCTCGTGCCGCTCCAGGAACTCCCGCTTCGTCAACCCGCCGACCAGCGCCTCCACCAGCTCGGGCGTCGGCAGCCCGTCGAAGATCTCCCGGAGGTGGCCGGTGGCGAGCGGACCGTACTCCTTCTCGTCGAAGACCCGGTCCAGGACGAGACGGCGCGCCTCGGGCAGGGCGAGGCAGTCGCCGAGGAGATCCCCGAAGAGATGGACCTGGACCCCCCGGTCACGCAGGACCGCCGCGAACGCGTCGTGCTCCTCCTGGGCCCGGCGCACCCAGAGCACGTCGTCGAAGAGCAGCGCGTCCTTGTTCTCGGGGGTGAGGCGCTTCAGCTCCAGATCGGGGCGGTGCAGGATGACGCGGCGCAGCCGCCCGGTCTCGGAGTCGACATGGAATCCCATACCCCCATCCTGGCGCGATCAGCTGGACATCTCTATCACCAGATACGGCACGACCACGACAAGGAAGACAACCAGGGCGGCCACGAAGATCCTGCCGTCCGACGGTCTCCGCCCGGACTCGCGCCCGCCGCCGTCCGCCGCGGCGTCCGCCCCGATCCCGAAGAAGCGGCCGAGGGAGCGGAGGAGGGGAGCGCCGCCGCTTCGGGGGGCGCCGGGGGAGCTCTCCTGGCGCGGCGGGAGCGGAGGGAGCGGGGGCGCCCCTGGTGGCGGTGCTGGTGGCGGTGCTGCCGGTGGTGGTGGCGGCGGGAAGGGTGATGGTGGTGGGGAGGGTGATGGGGGTGGGGTCGAGGTCCGGTGCGGGGTCGCCGACGAGCCAGGGACAGGGCCGGGTCCACGGCCGGGGCCGGCCGTGGTGACGGATCCGGTGGCGGGACCGGGCCCGGATCCGGGGGCGGTCCCGTACGGCGGTCGCGGGGTGGGTAACGCGGGTGTACCGGGCGGCGTGGGCGGTGACGGCGCCGCCGGGGAGGGGCCGCCGTCGCGCCAGCCGGCCCGGACGATCGCCAGCCAGACCTCCTTGCCCAGTCCCGGGGCCTTCTCGCCCTCCAGGATCTGTTCGACCGCGGCCCGGCCCGCGCCGCCGGCGT
This sequence comes from Streptomyces sp. NPDC056987, assembly GCF_042673865.1. NCBI lineage: Bacteria > Bacillati > Actinomycetota > Actinomycetes > Kitasatosporales > Streptomycetaceae > Streptomyces > Streptomyces sp. NPDC056987. The sequence goes on along the minus strand of NZ_JBHURV010000017.1, from coordinate 155,506 downwards.
CACAGCTCAGCCGGGGCAGCAGTTCGAGGAGCCGGACCCGCACCGGGTTCAGGCCCGCGAACGGTCCGACCGCCCAGCCGTACAGCGCGGCGGCGTTGGCCGCGCGGGTCTCGCGGGACGGCAGGCCCACGGCGGCCGGCCACGGCCGGCCGCCCACGAACAGCTCCCTCCTGAGCACGGCCTGGCACAGTTCGTGGCGTCTGTCCCTGGGCCAGTCGCCGTACCGGGTGGCGATCTCCTTCACCAGGACCGTGACCGCCGCGTAGTGCAGGCCCTCCTCCTCCATGGCGGCCACCAGACTCTTGTTGCCGCTGCCGCGCAGGGCGTCCCTGACATTGCGCGACGAGGCGTTCGGCTCGTGGAAGGTGTGCAGCACGGCCAGGAGATGGTCGAGTTGGACGGTGATCTTCCGGCTCCGGCGGGACGTGAAGAACCCGGCCGATTCCGGCGCGACCGGCCACTCCGGGGGAACGGGCCGGAACATCCGGCGTCCCTGCCGTCGTGGCTCGGGCGCCTGGCGTACGGGCGGCGCGTAACGGTCGTCGGAGTGGGCGCCGCGCCGGTCACCGTACGGGTCCCCGTACGGGTCGCCGTGACGGGCGCCGTCGCCGTACCGGTCGGGGTGGTGCCGGTCGTACGGCACCCGTGGCGGGGACGGCGGGCGCTCCGCGTACGGGTCCCGCTCCCTCAGGTCCCGCTCCCCGGGGTCCCCCTCCCCGGGGTCCCGTTCCCTCGGGTCCCTTTCCCTGGAGTCCCGTTCCCTCAGATCCCGCTCTCTCCCGCGCGGCTGTCGTTCCGTCAGCCGTACGAGCGCTTCCTCCGCCGTGTCGAGGAGCGAGCCGCGGGCGCCCGGCTGTCGCGGGCCCGAGGCCGCCGCCAGCGCCGCGGCCACCTCGTACTCCTCGCCCTCGCCCCGCCCGACGCGGCGCAGGTACTGGTCGACCAGCCCGGCGGCCAGCGCCTGGGCCCGGTCGTCGGTCCGCTCCCCGGGATCCGTACGCAGCCGCTCGGTGGACTGCGGGGCCGGGCCCGGCCAGCGCCGGACGAAGACGAAGCGGGTCGCCGGGGTCTCGACCGTGTCGTGCGTCGCGAACGTCCACCCATCGAACACCCCGCTGAAGATGCCGTACAGCCCCCACAGCATCCGGCAGGGGCCGTCGCCGCCCTGCCGGTCCAGCACCGTGAACCCCTGGTCCCGGTGGCGGAGCAGCTCCGCGGCCATCGTGGTCAGGGGCTCCGCCAGCTCCGGTAACCCGGCGAGCAGTACGCGCCGGCCGTCCTCGGCCGACGCCAGCAGCTCCGCCACGCGCACCTGCTCCAGCGCTCCCCTGACCTCGCCCAGCGGCAGTCCGCCGCCCTCCCACGCCCAGTGGTGCAGCCCGAGACAGGTCTCGGGGTCGAGGGTGTCGGCCGACCCGTACAGCGCGTGGCACACGGCGCCCGAGTGTCCGTCGGGGTCGAGCACGGGGGCCCGGCGGACGAGCAGTGCCTGTCCCCGCCGCTCCAGCCTGACCAGGGCCGGGACCGTCTCCGAGGCCGTGGTGCGCAGCAGCGGCGCGGCGCTGTTGAACAGGGTCTCGGCGGTGTCCCGGTCGCAGGACCAGGCCACCGGGCCGAATCCGGTCGTACCGAGGCTGTTCTCGGTGTCCCAGCGGAAGACGATCTGGTCCACCAGATCCTCCTGACGGGCGATCAGGGCCATCAGGTGCCCACCTCTCTCAGTTCCGCTCCGGGGAGGAGCCCGCACATGGCGAAGATCGACAACAGCGGTGCCAGGACGCGTCGCGGTCGGACGCCGTGGGGGTAGACGTCACCGCGTTCCTGCGCCCCGGTCGCCGCCACGAAGTGGAGCGTGCAGCGCGCGCAGTCGTCGAACGGCTTCAGCCAGGCGGGGCTGCCGTGGTGGGCGACGAACGCGTAGGCGTCACGGCTCTCCGCGCGCAGGGTCTCCTCGTCCAGTTCGGCCGGCAGGGCCCGGCTCAGCCAGCGGTCGGCGGACGGGTCGAAGCGGATCAGGTCGCTCTTGTTGAGGGCGACGGCCGCGGGCGCCTCGATGTAGGAGCCGAGCCGCGGGATCCGGTTGAGGACGGTGGTGAACGCCTCGTCGCCCAGGTCGCGCTGCTGGAGCCTGGTGCGCGCGCGGACCGGGTCGAGCGACGGCAGCCGCAGGGCGCGCAGCGGATCGAGGACGAAGATGAAGGCGCCCACCCCCATGAGGAAGCTGGTCACCTCGCCGTTCTGCGCGAGGTCCTCGCCCGCGAGGTCGAAGAAGACGACGGGCCGGGTGCCGTCGGCTCCGGTGACCAGCAGTCCGTCGGTGAAGTGCGCGAAGGAGGCGTGCCCGGTGGATTCGAGCACCTTTCCGCGGTGCAGCCGCTGGACCCGTTCCTGGAGGAACTCCCGGTGGGTGTCCGGGTTGAGGGGCAGGCACTTCAGTCCGTACGGTTCGAGGCCGCCCTGCTCGATCTCGCCGAGCATCGCGGCGAGCAGATGGGTCTTGCCCGCAGCGGAGCTGCCCACGAGGGCGATGGTGAGCGGTTCGCCGCTGTTGAGGTAGGGGACGGGCAGGTAGTGCGGCGCACCCGCCGGGGCGTGCGGGCAGGCCTGGTACGCCTGGCGCAGCGCGTCCTGGTAGTGCATGGGGCGCCGCTCCGCGCTGAGGTCCAGCGGCTTGGCCACCTTCTTGGAGTCGAGGGTGACGAGCCGGCTCTGGTCGAAGGAGACCGGGAGCAGGCAGTGCGGGCAGAGCGTGGGGCGGCGCAGCGGCTGCGCGGGGCGCGGCGCCTCTTCGGCGGGGCGGGGCGGCGGGACCGGGGCGGTGCCGGTCAGCCAGGAGCGCAGGGTGCGGCGCGGCGGCGGCGACTCGTAGTACGTGCGGTCCTCGGCCAGTTCCGCCGGCGGGTCGTCCCGCCCGGTCTCCTGGCGCTTCTTGGCGCGCTGGACGTCGAACTCGGCGCGGGCCCTGCTGAGTACGTCGGGGCCGCCGGGTGCGTGGGCGAGCGGGTCGGGGACGTTCAGGAGCCGCATCAGCTCGCCCGCCGCGGGGCGCTGGTCGGCGCGGGGGGCGAACGCCCCGCCCTGGTGGAGCGCCGCGAGTCTGCGGAACTCCCCGAGGTCGGCGGGGGGTCCGGAGCCCGGTCCCTGGCGCCCGGACAGCAGGAAGTAGACGAGCTGGGCGACGGACCACAGGTCGTCCCTGGAGTCGGCCCTGCCGGTGCCCTCGCGCTGTTCGGGCGAGGCCCAGGGCGCGGCGCCGTAGGCCTCCCGGGGCTCGTCTGCGCGGAGGGCCGCGCCCGGCTCGGCGAGCCGGACATGCGTCCCGTCCCAGCGGACGGTGTACGGGGTGATGGCCCGGTGGACCAGTCCCACCTCCTCCAGCAGGTGTACGGCGAGGACGAGTTGCGCGATCACCTTGCCCTGCTCCTCGACCGTGAGCATGCCCTGGCGGCGGGCGATCGGCTCGCCGTCCGGGACGCGGTAGAGGACGAAGGGCTCCGACGCCTCCAGGTCGAAGCCGACCATGCGGGTGAAGACCTCGCCATACCGCTCGGAGCCGTACCGCCGCTCCATCGCGACCCCGGCGCTCACCTGCCGCTCCAGCGCGCTGTACGCGGCGGGGTCGCTCTGCGCGCCGAGCGGCAGCCGGTACTGGAGGACGCGCCACCCCTCGCCGAGGGTGACGGGACGGGCCAACAGGGGCGCGGCCCCGGGCGTCCTGAGGTCGGCGTGGAACCGGGCGGCGAAGCGGACCGGCTCACCGCTGTGGGTGAGGAAGTCCAGCTCCACGGAGTCGGCGTCCGCCCCCGTACCGCCGTCGGCCCCGCTACCGGCGGAGTTGGCTCCGTGGTCGCGGGGTGCCCGGCCGGGGTGGCCCGTGGTGGGGTCGTGGTCCTTCCTCGTGCCGTCGTTGCCGGTGATCATGGCGCGTCCCCCTGCTCGGCCCGGACGGTCCTGACGATCTCTCCGCGCAGCGGAACGAGCCGCAGCACGCCCGCGTGCCGCCCGCCCGGTGTCCACACCACGTCCTCGCCCGCCCCGGCCCCGCCGTCCTGCGCGGGGTCCGCTTCGGTGCCCCGGCGCATCGCCTCGGGGGCGAATCTGACCTGCCGTACCCCCGCCGGGTCCTTGGAGAGCATCCGGCGGTCCGCGGCGGCGCAGAGCGGCACCGCGTCGTCCGTCCCGTCGGCGGTGGCGACCAGCCGGGCCGCGTGGTCGGCGGCCACACCCAGCAGTTCCGCGGCCCCCGGGCGCAGTTCGGGGTCGCGGGCGAAGTGCGGCGCGGAGGTGGCGCCGTCGCGCCGCAGGACGGTGTGCTCCTCGTCGAGCACGTCGAGGAGCGGGGCGCGCAGGGAGATCCGGCCCGCCTCGGCCGGGTCGCGCTCGACGGCGGCCCACCGTCCGGCGAGGATCCCCCGGACACCGTGGGCGAGGTCGTCGAGGAGCGTGTCGACGAGGGCGGGCCCGCCATCGCCCCACTCCCGCTCCAGCCAGGGCGGGTCGGCCGGGGCGGCGGGCTGCCAGGGGTCCTCGGGGAGTTCGTACTCCGGCGGGGCCGCCGGCTGCGTCCCCGTCAGGCTGCCCGACCAGCCGTCGTCGGCCGAACTGTCGCCCCAGCTGTCCCAGTTCCAGGCGTCGCCCGGCTGCGGGCCGGAACGGTCGTGTCCGGAGCGCTCCTGTCCGGATGGGGCCTGTCCGGTGCGGTCGTGTCCGGTACGGGCCCGGGCGCCGTCGGCGGTGGCGCCGTGGGCCGTGGGGTACGCCGGGGAACCGCCCGCGTGCCCGGCCCGGTCCCGGGCGGCCGGGGACGCGGCGGTCATCAGCCGGTCCTCGACCGTCTCGGCGAGGCTCCGCACCATCAGGGAGACCGCGCGCGCCCCGTCCGAGCAGTGGTAGCGGGCCTCGGCGAAGAGCCAGTCCTGCACCACGGTCTCGGTGAGCAGCGCGTCGACGGCGTCGAGGGCGTCCGCCGCGAACTCCGTCTCCGTGTCCCGCCACCACGCGTCGACGGCCGCCGTCCAGTCCCGGGCCACGAGCAGCCCGAGCGCGAGGAGGGCCACGACCAGCCCGGCCGCCCCCGCCCAGCGCGGCAGATCGAGCAACTGCCCGGTCAGCGCGCCGGCGCCGCCGCCCACCAGGCCCGCGACCAGCCGGCTCCCGGAGCGGGTGCTGCCGCCGCCGTCGAGCCGGCCGTCGTAGGAGCGGCTGGGCCTGCGCCGCACCATGAGCAGGGTCAGGGCCGCCGCGGCGAACCCCGCCGGCGGGCCCAGCGCCCAGCCGAGCAGCGGCCACAGCCCGGCGGCGAACGCCAGCAGGAACACCGGCGCCGCGTGGGCGAAGCGCGAGCCCCGCAGGGTGAACGGAGGCGGCACGGCCAGCTCCGCCACGCGGCGGCCGGGACAGATCTCGTCGAGCCGGGCCAGCCGCGCCGCGCTGCCCGCCGGGGCGGACAGGTCGGAGAGCGCGGCGAGCCGGGCGGCGACGGAGCGCAGCGGCAGCCCGTACGCCAGCAGCCGCTCGGTGTACGTACGCAGGCCGGGTCCGACGTCGGCGCGGGGCGCCTCGGGGAGTTCGGGCAGCTGGATGCCCCGCTTGAGGAGACGGGCGCGCTGATCGGGCCGCAGCCGGTCACCGCCGCCGTCGGTGAGGGCGCCCGCCACGGTGTCGCGGTACGTGCCGAGCGCGTCGGAGAGCGCTTCGAGCCGCTCGGGCAGATCCACGGCGCGGGCCGGCGGGGTGAACAGGGAGGTGGGGCGGCGCACCAGTTCGTATCCGTCCTCGGCGTCGCGTAACGCCCGGTCGCAGGCGCGCCGCGCCTCCTCGGCCGGTCCGCCGGGCACCAGACAGGAGCCGTCGGCCAGGGTCCCGGCCGGCATGTCGCCGAGGAAGCGGGCCAGCCCGGCGGGGACGGAGTCGCTCCCGCCGGAGCCCGGCCCCTTCGAGGCCGTCCCCGGACGCGTGCCCGACCGGGTGGCCGCACCCGCGCCCGGAGAGCCCTCGGTGACGAGGACGGGCGCCGGGATGTCCTGGCCCGCCAGGTTCTCCAGCGTCCGCCGCCAGGCGCGGGTCCTGGCCTCCTCCGTCAGGTCGTGCTCAAGAACCTGGGCGGCGGGCACCGCGACGCTGTGCAGCACCTCGCCCAGTTCGCCGAGGACGGTGTCGAAGAGGGAGGCGTCCGCCAGCAGTTCGACCAGGGGGCGCAGCGCCTCGTCGGCCTCCTCGGGGAGCGGTACGGGCCCGCCGTCCCGGCCGCCCGCCCCGGCGAACACGTCGGGGATCCACAGCACCCCGGCGGACGGCGGGCTCAGGGCGTGCGGGCGGCGCAGGGCGCGGTCGCCCCCGCCGCCCTGCGCCAGACAGAGCACCTGGGCCGGGCCGTACGCGTAGAGCCGTTCGTAGAGGAGCTGGTGCGCGACGAGTTCGGCGGCGTCGTCGAGGACGAGGAAGCGCCGTACGTCCGACTGCCGCGTGCGCGCCAGAGCGTCGTCCACCTCGCCGTGGAGGGCGTCGGGGGCGTCGGCCGGGTCGCCGCGGTGGCGCAGGTCGAGGCAGACCACCCCGTCCTGGAGTCGGTCCGTGATCACAGCCGGGTCCCCTCCTGTCCGTCGTCGCGCCGGCGCGACATGCCCCGTCCCACATCGCTCCGGTCGGGGGCGTCGGTGTCGTCGGGGGCGCCGTCCCCCCACTCGCCGTCGTCCCACGGGTCGGCCCCGCGCCCCGCGTCCGCCGGTCCCCCGCGCTCGTCGGACCTCGGCTCCCGCCCCCGGTACCGGGAGGTCTCCTCGTACCGGGGCTCCTCGTACCGGGACTCCTTCTCTTCGGGCTCGTCGTACCGCGAATCTCCGGGCTCCTCGTACCGCGGCTCTTCGTACCGCGGCTCCTCGTACCGGGATTCCGGGCGCCGGGGCCGTTCGTAACGAGGCTCCCCGTACGGCGGGTCGTCGTACCGCGGCGGCTCGCTCCGCCTGTCGTCGTACCGCGGATCGTCGTCGTACCGCGATTCGCCGTCGTACCGGGAGTCACCGTCGTGCCGGGTCGGCTCCTCGCGACGCGGGGGTTCCTCTCGGCGCGGTGGCTCCTCGCGGCGCGGCCGGACGATCCTCGGGTCCTCCTCGCGGCGGTGGCCGTTGGCCCTGGCGGGGGTTGCCCGGCCGGCCCCCGGGCCCTGGGTGTGGCGCTGGTCCAGCGCGCGCAGCGTGGGCTTGATCGGCCGCTGCGCGCCCGGGAAGCGCAGATCGAGCGCGCCGGCGAAAGTGTGCTCCCAGAAGTCCCGCAGCGGTACGAGCCACTCCTCGTCCTCCGCCGCGAACCGCCCCGACAGCTCGTTCAGCAGCGCCAGTTGGCGGGGCGCCACCTCGTGGACCAGCTTGCGGAAGAGGCGGGAGGGCGGGACGGGCGTGGTCGAGAGGCCGGTGGGCTGGGTCCGCATCAGCCGGTCGCAGAAGTCCTCGATGATCTGCCCCTCGTCCAGCAGGGCCCACTGCTCGTACGCGCGCAGCAGCCCCGCCCAGCTCGACACGTTTCCGTCGAAGGAGTCCAGCCGCAGCGTCATCGTCGCGGAGTCGCCGTCCTGGAGCCGGATACGGATCAGGTCGGGCGAGGCGGGGTCCCCCTCGATGTCGACGCGGTCGTTCCACATCGCGCAGAGCAGCCGGTGCAGGATGCGCCGGCGGTCCTCCTCCGTACTGGCCAGCCAGTCGTCGCGGTAGCCGAGGCGCTGTCTCCAGTGCAGGAAGTCGTCCCCGCCGGTCGCGTCACGCGCCTCCGCCCACAGCCGCAGCGAGTGCCGGACCTCGGAGACGTCGGTGAGGCTCATGCCGCTGCGGAAGAGCACCACCGTGATGGCCTCCGCCTCCACGGCCCGGAACTCCGGTGCGGTGCCGGGGTCCCTCGGCAGGTTCAGCTCCTGCTGGAGGTAGCGCGCGGCCCGCCCGTCCGCCTCGCTCTGCGGGTGCACGATGAGCACCTTCAGCGGGCCGCTGCCGTCCGGGGTGAAGCCGACCGGCAGCAGCCCGGCGAGCTGTGACTTGAACTGCTCCAGCCAGCGGCCGTCGACCGTGGCCACCGCGTCCTCGTCGCCCGCCGCCGCGCGCAGCAGTACGCCGAGGGAGGGCAGCAGCGGGCGGTCGTCGAGCACGCTCGCCTCGCCGAACAGCGCCTTGACGCGCCGCTCCACGACCTGCTTGACCTCCTTGACCGCGGCACGCGGGGAGCGGCGTACCGCGTCCAGGGCGCGCTGCCAGTCCTCGGGCTGGACCAGCCTGCTCAGCAGCCCGGCCGCGTCCGCGTTCTCCGGCAGGCTCTCGTGCTGGGCCAGCCGGTCGAAGACGTCGTCGTAGAAGGCCCGGAGATTGTTCTGCGGGGGCAGCAGGTACGACACGCCCGTCCGGTCGTCGCGGTACAGCTCCTTGCGGCGTTCCGCGAACAGCTTGCGCTCGTCCTCCTCGTGCGCGCGCAGCGCCCGGACCAGCTCGGTGACCTCCTTCATGGAGCGCATCAGCGGCGGGCGCCAGCGGGACTCGTGCTCCTTCCAGCCGCGGTGCCACTGCCGGTTGGCCCGCCAGCGGTACCACGCGTCCTGCTCCTCCAGCGCGTCCTGCACGTCGGGGTCGCCCCAGCGGGCCGGGACCATACCGGCCACGGAGCCCTTGATCCGGGGAATCGGCGGCGCGGAGGGCTCGACGCCCTCGGGGCGCTCCGGGTCGTTCTTGCGGTTGTCCAGCATCCCGGCGAAACCCGCCTCGGCCGGCCGCTGCGGGTGGCCCGGCAGCCCGGACAGCACCCGCTCCAGCCGGAACGGGCCGAGCAGGCCGAGCAGTTCGCGGGCCCCGGTGCCCGGTTTGAAGTCCTCCACCAGCCGCGGAATCTCCCGGTCCAGCTCCCGGTCGAGGCGGCCGAGGCCGTCCTCCATGTCGCCGATCCGGTCCCGCAGCGCCTGGGCGATCGCCTTGCTGCCCTTGGGCAGCGGGTCGGGCGCGGGCACCTCGGGCGCCTCACGGGTCCAGAGCCGTCCGATGCCGGACCGGTCGAAGAGGTCCCTGACGAGCTGGGTGCCGTCCTCGTCGGGGCGCCGGGCGTCCTCGGCCATGCCGCGTACGGCCTGGGCCAGCAGCCGTCCCGCCACGATCTCCGCGAGGTCGTCGACGGGGACGGTGAGGGAGGCGGCCAGGCTCGTGGACATGCCCCGGTAGCCGATTCCGGAGCGGGACGGGGTGGAGCGCTCCACGCTCTTGTTGACGAACCCGGCGGCGAACGACTGGTGATCGCCCTCCGTGCGCCCCTGGGTGGTGTCGTCGCCCAGCTCCGTGCCGATGAGTGACAGCACCATGGCGGTGATCGACCGGCGCAGGTCCTCGGGCCGGATGCCGGAAGGACGGCTGAAGAGGAACGCGGTCTGTACGGTCGAGGGGCGCAGGGCGACGTGGCCGTCGCCGGGGTAGCGGACGCTGAGCGTGCCGCGCTGTTCGACGTCGCCGAAGTCGGCCTGCGCGTTGGGTACGTTCTGGTCGTCGACCAGCCGGGAGAGGTCCACCAGCGCGCGGGCCGAGTTCAGCTCCGCCTCCCGGCCGCCGCCCGCCTCCGGCGGGAACGCGGACGGCATGACCACCAGCGGATAGATCTTCACCCCCGGCACCTTGGACTTGCGGAACTCGTGCCCGATGAGGTGGAGGAAGTCGTAGAAGATCCCCGCGCCGGTACCGCCCGCCACGGAGAACGCCACGAACACGTCGCAGCCGCGGATCTGCCGGCCCCCCATCTCCCGCAGATCGCCCGCCGAGCCGGAGATCGTGCCGATGGCGGCGCGCAGCTGACGCAGGACCGGCTCCAGGCCGCTGCGCAGGGTCGCGAAGAGCGCGGCCCGGCCCACCGTGGGGAGCTGTCCCGCGCCGTTGTGCAGCGGCGCCACGCGCGGCTGCCGGTCCTGGGGCGGCAGCCAGTCGTGGGTCTCGTCGTGCAGGGCGACCCGCAGCATGCGGGTCACCTCGGGCGAACTGTCGTAGTTGGCCGGCAGCAGGTCGTGGACCACCCGCGCGGTACGCGCGTACGCGCCCGCCTCGGTGCCCTTCGCGCTGAGATGCGGCAGCCGGTTCAGCTCGGACTCGCTGAAGTCGGCGTACACGAACTGGAGGCAGTCCGGAAGCTGGAACGGGGCACGCCGGCCGTCCGACACCAGTTTCGTACCGTCGGGGCCGCACAGCTCCCGGCGCAGGCCGCGTTCCAGCTCGGCGCCGATTCTGCCGCCGGTGCCACCCAGACCGACGAACAGCATGGGCTGATAGATCTTCATGTCGTCTCCCGTAGGGCCGTCGCCGGGTCACGACGACGGCCCGTCGTCACTCAGAACTCAGAAATTCGGGTCGAACCGGCTCGCGCCCGCCCTCCGTTCGCCACCCCCGGAGGGTGAGCCTCCGCCGTCGCCCGGCGCTCCGCCCTCTCCCCCCGAGGAGGGGCGGGGCGGTCTGACCCGGGCCCCGTCCCGGTCGCCGTCACCGCTCCGGTCACGCGTATCCCTCGTATCCCTCGCATCCCGCCTGTCCCGCCTGTCCCGCGTACGGCCTCGCGCGCGGTCCCGCTCGCTCCTCGTGCGCGGCCCGTTCCGGTCCCGGGCGCCACGTCCGTGGCCGGTGGCCGCCCGCCGGTCGTGGACGACGACTTCGAATCCGTCACCCAGCGCGGCGGCCTCCTCGGGCCGCAGGGCGCGCTCCCGGCCCTGCGGCGGCTTGAGCAGGAACTCCCCCGAAGGGGTGCGCCGCAGCCGGTACGAGGACGCCGTGCCCGGGCCGCAGCGCTGGAGCGAAGGCGCCGCGCCCCGGGCTCGGTCCACCACGAAGTGGAACTCCCCGCCGGGACTCTGCCCCGCCCGCACGGTCAGCTCGTCCGGGCGGACGCCCTCGCCGCGCAGCTCCAGCTTCACGCCCGCGAGATCGCGGCGGCGGCGCTGCGCCACGTACCGCACCGCCGCGAACACGGCGAGGGCCAGCGCCAGCGCGCCCGCTGCGGCGACCGCCCACCACCAGCGGTCCCACCAGGTGGGTACGGGGTCGACGCCGATCTCCAGGAACGTGTTGTCCAGGACCCGGCCGCCGTCAACGGTGTCGGTGACCGTGACCCGGGCGGCGATCTCGCCGGGCGCGGTACCGGATCCGATGCCGACCCGGAAGGGAACGCTCCTTCCTTCCCCCGCCGCGACCTCCACCTGGGCGGGGCTGACCGTCAGCTCCGCGCCGGGCGGCTGATCGGCGAGGGCCAGCTGCAAGGTGCGCGTCTCCTTGCTCTTGTTGTCCACCTTCAGCAGGCCCGTGACGCTCCCGCCCGGGTGCACGGTGGCCCGCTCGACGGTCAGCGCGGCGGTCACCGGCGGGGGGCCCGAGGTGATCCGCGCGTTGAACGGCCGGTGGTCACTCGTGACGCCCGGCGCCGACATCTCGGCGGTCAGGGCGAGATCGCCGTCGGCGGTGGACGGCACGGTCAGCGTCCCGGTGAACCGGACGTCCGCCGCCTTCGTGTCCGGTGCCCTGCCGTCGTCCTTGAGCGGCACGGAAACGGGTTCGAAGCCGCTGCCCGTGAGCCGGGCCGCGACCGTGATGCCCTTCACCTCGTCCGGATCGTCGATGACGACACCCCGCCGGGTCTGCATCCGCACCTCGACGGTCGTCTTCTCGCCGGGGCGGGGGGAGGCGGGGTCGAGGATGACGGAGGAGCGCAGCCGGCCCTGCCAGATGGCCCGTACGGCGACGACCCGCTCCCGGTGTCCTTCCGGCGCCTCCAGATGGACCCGCCAGCGGCCGGGGCGCGGATTCTTCACCCGCAACGCCTCGACCGGGCCGCTCTGACCGGTGATCTCGAAGGTCGAGCCGTCGAACGAGCCGTCGGTGCGGACCTTCCGGCCGCGCGGGTCGTAGTAGGTCGCGCTGACCTTCGGGTCGTGCTTGCTGACGGTGATCGACCCGTCCGTGGCGATCTTGGGGATGGTCACGTACAGGTCGGCGGGCGGCTTGCCCTCCGTGCCCTGGACGACCTGGGCGCAGCGGGCGGCGGCGAAGGTCTCCTGGAGTGCCTTGTCGATCCCGGCGGCGCTGCCGACCACCCTCATCCGGGGTGCGGCCGAGGGCAGTTCCGCGCAGCCGTTGCGGAAGCCGCCCTCGGCCATCTCCTTGAGGGCGTCCCGGTCGATGGCGTCGCCGAAGCCGAGCGGCCAGATCTGCACGGACTCCTCGCGGGCGCGGGCGAGCTGTTCGCCGAGCTGGCGGGCGGCGTCGGACTGGCGGCTCGCCGCGTCGGCGCCGTACTCCGGGCTGTCGCGGACGTCGAGCTTGCCGTCGGTGAGCAGGAAGATCACCTTCGGGGTGCCGGTCCTGTCGTCCTGGGTGAGCCGGGTCAGCGCCTGGCGCAGCGCGGCCGGGAAGTCGGTGCCCGGGCCCATGCGGGCGTCGCGGCGGGAGAGCTTCTTGACGCAGCCGTTCAGATACGAGCGCCCCGAGGAGTCGACGACGGTCGGCGGGCACACCTCGGTGACCGGGGTCTGACCGTGCTTCTCGGAGCTGCCGAAGCCGATGACCGTGGCGCGTGAGCGGTCCGAGATCTCGCCTTGGGCGATCAGCGCCGCGGCCTCCACCTCGCGGTCCAGGTCCTCTTGGGAGAGGCTGTCCGACTGGTCGACGACGACGGCGAAGTCGATCGGGTCAGCCCCTTCGGTCACCGCACCGGTCCGGCCGGGCGCGCCGGTGGCATGGCCCGGGGCCGCGCCGGTGACGGCGATCAGGCCGGCCAGGGCCAGCAGGACTCCGGCCAGGCGTCTCGCTCCGGCCTCTCGCGTCGCACGCGATGTGATTCTCATGTGCACCGTCCCTCACCCCAGCTCACTCAGTAGGACCAGCACCGCGCCGAGCATCAGGGAGCAGCCCCCCATGCGCAGCCAGCGGTACTTGGCGGCCAGGACCGCGGCGTGCACGGTCGCCTGGCTCAGCAGCCAGCCCACGACGTCCTCGCCTGTCGTGTTCAGCCTGGCCAGCAGTTCGTCGGAGGGGGTACCGGCGAGGAGGTCGTTCAGAAAGGTGTCCCGCGCCCCTATCCGGGTGCGGGGCAGAACGACCGCTATGAGCATCAGCAGTCCGGCCACGCAGAGGACTCCGCCCGCGGTGAGCAGGGCGAGCCTCAGCGGGGAGAGGGGCTGGTGCAAGCCGTCCTTGGTGAAGGCGACCGCGCAGAAGGCGATGGCCCCGGAGAGCAGGATCGCGGCTTTCGTGTCGGCCCTGGCGATGTCCTCGCGGACCGACACGACCAGGCGCTCGGCCAGATACCTGACCTCGGTGGTGTCGGGGCCCTCCGGCCGTGCGGCCGGGACTCCGCTGCTCATTCGTCCCCCCAGTCGTCGAAGTCGGCGCTGGGCCTGGAGCCGCGCCGCGCGCTGCCGCGCTCGTCCTCCCGGTCGGCGCGCTCCCGGCGCGCGTCGCGGTCGCGTTCCGCGGACGACTCGACCCTGGTCGGCCGGTAGACCCGCGGTTCGTCGTCCCACGGGGGCCGCTCCGGCTCGCCGCGGTCGTCCCCGTGGTCGTACTCCCGGTCGTCGCGACGACCGCCGCGTCCGCCGTTCCGCCCGTCGTCGCGTCCGTCCCTCGGCCCGGTGCCGCGTCCGTCCCTCGGCCCGGTGTCGCGTCCGTCCCTCGGCCCCTCGCTCCGCCCGTCGCCGCGTCCGTCGTCGTCGAAGGCGTCCCAGTCGTCCACCCGGCCGTTGGGCGGCTCCTCGCGCCGGCGGCGGGCGCTCCGGCCCTCCTCCAGCTCCCGCCTCGGCCCTTGTCCGAGCAGCAGTTGGTCCGAGACACCTCCGATCACCGCTCCCCCGCTCTCGCGGAGCAGCCGCAGCGTTTCGAACATCTGGTCGCCGATGTCGTGGCGTTCGAGATGCCCGGTGTCGAGCAGCCGGTTGAAGAGGTTGATGAGGTCGGTCTGTCCCTCGCGCTTCTCCTGCCGGATGGCCTCGCGGATCTCCCACTCCTTGGCGGGGTTGCGCGCCATGAAGTGAATGATCTCGGCCTCCTGGCCGCGGCGGAGCACCGCTTCGAGTTCGGCGGCGCGCTCGCTGACGAGCCGGCGCTCCCTCGCCTCCTTGCGGCGGTCGGCCTCGGCCCGCATCTCGTCCCTCGACATGTCGAAGTCGATGTCGTCGCGCTCGCCCTTGCGCTGCCTGACCGGGTCGCTCAGGTCGATGAACACATGGATGCGCAGCCGCAGTCCGAGATCGCGGCCCAGATCGATGCGCCCCCTGGCCAGTTCCTCCTGGACCGCCTCGTCGACGCGCTGCGCGTCCGTGAGCCGGAAGCGGCGGGAGACCTGGCGTAGCATGGCGAGGAGTTCGCCGTGGAGCAGTTCGCCGACGTCCCACACGCGCTTCATGACGACCGCGTACGGCTCCTCGACCTCCCAGTGCACCTCGGCGCGCGCGTCGAAGAACTGGGCGTCGCCCGCGGCGGGCAGCGCCAGTTCGAACGAGGTCACGTTCCGGCCGAGCAGGACCTCGAACACGGTGTACGGGGTGCGGAGTCTGGGTCTGTCGTGGTCGTCACGGGGGCGGTCGGGCCACACCACGCTGTACCCGCCGTTCCGGTACAGGAGTACGGCGGCGATCTGGCCGCTCTCCTGCCGGTAGGGCGGCCTGCGCTCACGCAGCAGCGGGCCCACGGCGCCGTCCTTGTACTGCTCCACCGTCTCGTCGTCGTCCGCCGGCCGGCTCGTCACCACCGCACCTCCCCGCTCCGGTGCCCCGTGCTCGGGACGCCGCTCCCCGTACCGCCGCTCGCCGTACCGCTGTCCGCCGTCGCGTTGCTCGCCGTACCGCTGCTCTCCCTGCCGCTGTCCGCCGTCGCGCCGTTCGCCGTACCGCTGCTCGCCTGCGCGTTGTCCGCCCGCGCGTTGTTCGCCCTCGGGTGGGCGCGGCCGCTCCTCGTGCAGCCACTGCGCGTACTGCTGTTCCCGGTTCCCCTGTGCGGGTCGCTCCTCGTACGGTGACGGGCTCATGCCGCGGCCCCCTCTCCCACCGCGTCCCACATCGTGCGCGCCGCGGTCTTGTCCAACGGTTCGTCGGGGTCCTTGACCAGCCGCGCCAGCAGGTGGCGCAGCCGGTCGCGGTCCCTGCGCCCCTCGGCCAGCCGGACCAGGAAGGCGCAGACGGCCTCCAGCTGCTGCGCGTCCCCGGCGGCCTGGCGCAGCAGCAGGGCGAGGGAGTCCTGGGCCGCGGCGCCGGCGCGCGGCGTGGCCAGGGTGCGCCGGACCAGCGAGGCCAGCCGCCCGGTCAGTCCGGGCTCGGTCTCCAGCAGGGCGGAGAGCAGCATCCTCTTGCCGCGTGCCTGGAGTTCGGGCATGTCCTGGAGGCCCCACAGGAAGGTCGTGCGGGTGCGCAGGGCGCCGATCACGGTGAGCAGGGCGAGGTCGGCGGGGCCCCGCCGGGTGTCGCGGAGCCACGCGTCGAGACGGTGGACGACGGCCGCCGGCTCGGGTCCCGCCAGCAGCCGGGTCACGCTGAACGACGCGTTGGACAGGACGTCCGTGTCATGGGCGGCGTCGGTGTCGTCGTGGGCGCGGACCGCCACCTTGGCGAGGGCGTCGAGCGACGCCGCGACGGAACCGGCCGCCATTCCGTAGCCGTGCGCGAGGACCGCGGTGGTCAGCAGTTCCTCGTGGCTGCTCTTCGCCCACTCCTTGAGCAGGGCGGCCACCGCGGGCTGTACGGACGGCTCGCGCGCGGCCTCCGCCAGCGCGGTCGCCGCCGACATCCGCTGCACGGGGCTGTCGGAGGCGGCCATGGGCACGAGCAGCTCGCCGGAGCCGTAGGGCAGGTCCCAGGAGCAGAGCACTCCGGCCGCGATGGAGGCCCGGACCCACAGGACGGGCCGGGGGTCGTCGCACAGGGCGCGCAGCCAGCGAACGAGAGGGCCGCGCACATTGTGGTAGCCGTGCCAGACCTCCCTCAGGACCGCCGTCGCGAGGGCCTCGCCCTGGAAGCGGACGGCCTGTACCGGCACCTGGGCGTCGCCGAGGTCCAGCTCGCCGTCCTGGAGCACGGCCCGGGCTGCGACCGGCCGGGCCTCCGCGTGGGTGCCGAAGAGCCTGCGGCCCACGGGGGTCTCGGGGTCGAGCGTGACCGCCAGCTCCCAGGCGAGCTGTTCGCCCGCCTCCGCGGTGAGGCTGTACGGCGAGCCGTTGAACACGGCGACGGCGATACGGAAGGCGGCGGCGCTCAGGGTGGGCAGCGCCTCGGGCAGGGTGCCGGGCCGGTCCGCGCCCGCGAACCAGTCCCTGGCCTGCGCGTCGACGAAGGTCGAGCAGGCGGCGAGCAGCCGGCGGTGCGTCAGCTCGCCGCTCTGGCGGCGGGCGAGATGGCCGGCGAGCCGCGCGCTCTCGCCCGGCCGCAGCTCGTCCAGGCCGAGGGTTTCGATGACGTCGTCGCCGTCGGCCAGCGCCAGGGCCTCGTCCAGGGCGCCGTCGGGCGCGTCCGCCAGAAGCACCCGGAGGTGCTGGCGGAGGACCGTCTCCCAGGGCGGTGCCGGGCAGGCCACTCCGTACCGGCCGCGCAGCAGCCGGTCGGCCAGCTCGCCGTTCTCGACGAGGAGCACGGCGAAGGCGCCCGCCTTGACGAGTTTGCTGCGCAGGCCGTCGAGGTGGAGCTCGGTCGGTCCGGCCCGCCGGACACGGGGCCTGCTCCGGCCGTCGGCCCGCTCCGGCTCCTGCCACCCGGTGTCCTCGGACTCGATCTTCAGGAGATGGCCGTGGCCCGGCCGGATCTCCTCGATCTCATGGACCTTGACCCCGGGGTCGAGCCGGGTCACCTTGTCGTCGGCGACGCCCGCGAGCAGGGAGAGCCCCGTCGCCGTACGGCCGCTGTTGTGTTCTCCGCAGAGGACCAGCAGGCCGCGCTCGCGGAGCCGCTGCGCCATCTCCTCGTAGCCCGGAGCCTCGCAGTACACACCGGCGAGGCGGGTCAGCTCCTCGGCCGGGACGGGGCCCTGGACCATGGCGTGTCCGCCGCCGACGCCGAGCTGGTTGATGAAGGTGTTGCCTTCGTAGTACTGGCCGTCCGCGCCGAAGCCGATGGCGCGCCCCGTCTTGCCGGCCGCGAAGGTCTGGAGGGCGGCGTGCGCCGTACCGGAGCCGCCCGTACCGCCCGAGGCGCCGAGCGGATTACGGCCCGCCTGGTCGAAGGGGTTGGACTCGGGAGGCTCCTGGCCGTCGCCCGGGGCCCGCCGGTCCGCGCCCTTCTCGGGCCTGTCGGCCTTCTTCTGGTCGGCCGCGTTCTTCTCGGGCGACCGGTCCTCGGCGGCGTCCTGGGGATCCGGTGCGTCCGGCGTCTCGTCCTGGTCGCTCACGCGGGCTCACCCGGCCCGGAGGCCGGTCCCCGCCGCTTGTCGAATCCGGTGAAGCCGTGGATCACGTTGTTCTCGAAGTGCTGGAAGTCCCCCTGGACGGAGATGCTCCTCCCCGCGGAAGGAGGCGGTGGGCCGTCCCCCGGTGTCGGCCCACCGCCGGTCTGTTGCGGCGCCGCGCCCCCGTCGTCGTCCGGGTGCGGGCCCTGGCCGGGCCCTCCGGACGTCCCGGCCAGGCCGGAGAGCGCGGACGCGGATAACCGCGGGATGTGTAACCAGGCGGTCTCGTCCGTCTCCTTGAAACGGACGCGTGAGCGTACGTAGTGCTCGGGCTCCACCTGGCGCCCGCCTTCCGCCACCACGTTCACGTACAGCCAGTCGGAGACGATCAGCAGCAGGTCGGAGCCCGGGGCATCCTCCATGACCCGCTTCGCCGTCGGGCTGTCGCAGAGCCGGCAGGCCAGGTCCACGGCACGGCCCACCAGCCCCCTGCCGTCGTCGAGCACGGGCCCCGCGTTCATCCCGATCCGCAGCCGCAGCCGCTGCGCGCTGCCCTCGTTGTGCTCGCGCAGGTACTGGTACAGCGTTTCGAGCCAGCCCCCGACCATCAGGGACGACGGGGTGCCCGGGTCGAGCGCGGTGAGGATGCCGTCCCCGCGGTCCTCCTGGTGCAGACCGCGGGGGTCGATGTCCACTGCGGCGAACGCCTCGTCGAACGCGCCGTACAGGGCGTTCCGCATCCGCTTCTTGGCCGCCATCCCCAGCCGGCCCGAACCGCAGGCGTCGCCGAAGACCACCAGTCTGCTGACCGCTCCCACACTGCTCACTGCTCCCCCTGTGCCGTGGTGACAGAACAAGCCTCGCCGCGAAACGCGGCGGGCGATGTAGCCGTTTACACAGCCGGAGGAGTTTTCTCCGGCCGTTCCGCCCGAGGCCGCTGCGACTGCCGCCCGTCGGCGAGCAGCCGCAGCACCTGTATGTCCGTGACCGTGAGCCGCCGGGTGCCCGTCCGTACGACGTCCTGCTCCCGCAGCAGGCGCAGCGCCTTGGCGACGGCCTCCCTGGTGGCGCCGATCGCCGCCGCCAGGTCGTGCTGGGGCAGCGGCAGTTCGACCACGGTGCCGTCGCCGCCGGGGCGTCCTACCCGCTCGGTCAGCTCGACCAGTCGGGCCGCGAGGCGTTGCAGGACGGAGCCGGAGGCCAGCGAGCGGCGTTCGACGTCGGCGCTGCGCAGCCGGGCGCTGAGCTGACGCATGATCAGTGAGGTGGCGTGCGGGCGCGCGGCGAGGAAGCTGCGGAACCGCTCGCCGGAGACGGCCGTGGCCTCCACGCGGCCGAGCGCGGTGACGGTCGCGCTGCGCGGCCCCTGGTCGAACGCGGCCATGTCGCCGACCACTTCACCCGCCCCGCGCAGCGCGAGGATGAGCCGGGCTCCCCGGTCGGTGTCGACGGAGACCACGGACCAGCCCGAGCGCAGGGCGAGTACGAAGGTCGTCGTGTCCCGCTCCCTGAGCATCACCTCGCCCGGGGCGTAGGCCCGGTGCGTGCCGAGGGCGAGCAGGGCGGCACGGTCCTGAGGAGTGAGGGCGTCGAGAAAGGAACGGTTGCGCTCGATAAGACTCATACTCACCCCCGTGAGAATGTGCGCGTTCCGAACAGCCGTCACACTGGACACAGCCGTTCGCCCCGTGCGCCGGTTATGCGCCAACCAGCCGTGCTGGTAAAACTTTTGACTGCCGGTCAACGGGTGGTGACGAAACGTTAGGACCTCGTCACAGCGCCGTCAACTCGACCATGATGCTCCTCGGAACCTCCTGTTACGTGCGAAATGGCAGGATCGATTTCAGGACGACGGCGGACGTGGTACACACGTTCGTCCCCGTGCCTGGAAAACACCGTACGGGGAGGCACTGACAGCGCCTCCCCGCACCTGTGGAAAACCTGCTCCTCGGCAGGTCAGAGCCTTGGGTCCACCGGTTCCGACTCCAGGGCCAGGACCGCGAAGACCGCTTCGTGGATCCGCCACAGCGGTTCGCCGTCGGCCAGCCGGTCGAGCGCCTCCAGGCCGAGGGCGTACTCCCGGAGCGCCAGCGAGCGCTTGTGGCCGAGGTACCGGCCGCGCAGCCGCGCCAGATTCTCCGGCCGGGTGTACTCGGGACCGTAGATGATCCGCAGGTACTCACGGCCGCGGACCTTGATCCCCGGCTGCAGCAGCCGCCCCTTCGCGTCCTTCACCAGCGCCTGGAGCGGCTTGACGACCATGCCCTCGCCGCCCCGTTCCGTCATCTCCAGCCACCAGTCCACCCCGGCGCGCACCGAGTCCGCGTCGCCCGTGTCGACCAGCAGCCGCCGGGTGACCTGGAGCAGCCCGGCCGGGTCGTGCTCGACCAGCCGGTCCAGCCAGGCCAGCTGACGGTCGTGCGGAACACCGGCGAGGTTGCGGCCCCGCGCGGCGAGCAGCTGGAACGGCGCCAGACGCACACCGTCCAGACCCTCCGTCGTCCAGCAGTACCGCCGGTACGCCTCGGTGAACGCGGCGGCGTCGGCCGCCCGTTCGCGCTGCGCGGCCAGCAGACCGGCCGCCGGTACGCCCCGGGACACGGCGGCTTCGAGGGCGCGGGTGACCGCGGGGAACGCCGCGCCCGCCGCGGCGCCCACGGCCGCGTACTGGGTGCGCAGCAGGCCGGTCGCCTTCAGCGACCAGGGCATCAGTTCGGCGTCCAGCAGGAGCCAGTCCGTGTCCAGTTCCCGCCAGAGTCCCGCGGCGGTCACGGCGGTCCGCAGCCGTCCGAGGATCTCCTCGGTGACCGCGGGGTCGTCGAAGAACGGTCGTCCGGTACGGGTGTGCAGCGCGCCCGTGGCTCCGCGCACCCCGAACCGCGCCTCGGCCACCGCCTCGCTCGCACAGACCAGCGCCACCGCGCGGGAACCCATGTGCTTCTCCTCGCACACGACCCGCGCGACGCCGTCCGCCGCGTACTGCGCGAACGCCTCGGCCGGGTGTTCCAGGAAGCCCTCCTCGTGCGAGACGGCGGTCGGCGCCATGGTGGGCGGCAGATAGGCGAGCAGCCGCGGGTCGATCGCGAAGCGGCTCATGACCTCCAGGGCCGCCGCCGCGTTCTCCTCGCGCACCGCGAGGCGCGCCATGTGGCGTGTCTCCACGATCCGCCGGCCGTGCACGTCGGCGAGGTCCAGGGGGCGGCCCTCCCGGCCGCCGGGCGCCTCGGTGGTGAGCGGCTTGGCCGGCTCGTACCAGACCCGCTCGGCCGGTACGTCGACCAGTTCGCGCTCGGGCCAGCGCAGCGCGGTCATCCTGCCGCCGAAGACCGCTCCGGTGTCCAGGCAGAGGGTGTTGTTGAGCCACGAGGTGTTCGGTACGGGGGTGTGGCCGTAGACGACGGCCGCGCGGCCCCGGTAGTCCTCGGCCCACGGGTAGCGCACCGGCAGCCCGAACGCGTCGGTCTCGCCCGTGGTGTCGCCGTACAGGGCGTGCGAGCGGACCCGGCCCGAGGTGCGCCCGTGGTACTTCTCGGGCAGCCCGGCGTGGCAGACCACCAGCTTTCCGCCGTCCAGCACGTAGTGGCTGATGAGCCCGTCGATGAACTCCCCGACCTTCGCGCGGAAGGCGTCGTCCTCCCGGTCCAGTTGCTCGGCCGTCTCGGCGAGTCCGTGGGTGAGCTGGACCTTTCTGCCCTTGAGCAGGCGTCCGAGCTTGTTCTCGTGATTGCCGGCGACGCACAGGGCGCTGCCCGCCTCGACCATGCCCATCACCCGGCGCAGCACTCCGGGGCTGTCCGGGCCCCGGTCGACGAGGTCGCCGACGAAGACCGCCGTACGCCCGCGTGGGTGGACCCCGTCGACGTAACCGAGCCGGCCGAGCAGGGTCTCCAGCTCCGAGCGGCAGCCGTGGACGTCCCCGATGATGTCGAAGGGGCCGGTGAGGTGGCGGAGGTCGTTGTACCGGCGTTCGAGGACGATCTGGGCCGCCTCCACCTCCCGTTCGCCGCGCAGGACGTGCACCTTGCGGAAGCCCTCGCGCTCCAGGCCGCGCAGCGAGCGGCGCAGCTCGCCGCGGTGGCGCCTGATCACCCGGCGGGGCATCGAGGCCCGCTCGGGGCGGGCGGCGTTGCGCGTGGCGCACACCTCTTCGGGCAGGTCGAGAACGATCGCGACGGGCAGCACGTCGTGCTCGCGGGCGAGCCGTACCAGCTCCCTGCGGCTCTCCGTCTGCACGTTCGTGGCGTCGACGACGGTGAGCCGGCCGGCCGCGAGGCGCTTGCCGACGATGTAGTGGAGCACGTCGAAGGCGTCGCCGCTCGCGCTCTGGTCGTTCTCGTCGTCGGCGACCAGGCCACGGCAGAAGTCCGAGGAGACGACCTCGGTGGGCTTGAACCGGGTACGGGCGAAGGTGGACTTGCCGGATCCGCTCGCCCCGATCAGCACCACGAGGGAGAGGTCGGGCACGGGGAGGCGCCGGGCCGCGCGGGCCTCGGAACCGGTCACGCTCCCACCGCCGCTCATGTTCTCGTCCGCGCCCGCCCTCACGCGGTCGCCCGCGTTCCCGTACTCACCCGCGTTCTCGTTCCCAGCCGCGTTCGCGCGGTCGACCGCGTTCTCCTGGTCGCGGGTCATCGGCCCTTCCCCTCCCTCTCGTCCCTCTCGTCCTTCGCCTGCTCGACGAAGACCGCCATCTGCGTGGGCGGTCCCACCTCCGGGTCGTCGTCCCCGACCGCCGTGTACGTCACCCCGTAGCCATGGCGCCGCGCCACTTCCCCGGCCCAGGCGTGGAACTCCGCCCGCGTCCACTCGAAGCGGTGGTCGCTGTGGCGCACCTGCCCGGCGGGAAGGGTCTCCCAGCGCACGTTGTACTCGGCGTTGGGGGTGGTGACGACGACCGTGCGCGGCCGGGCCGCGCCGAACACCGCGTACTCCAGGGCGGGCAGCCGCGGCGGGTCGACATGCTCCACGACCTCGCTCAGCACGGCCGCGTCGTAGCCCGTGAGCCGCTTGTCGGTGTACGTGAGCGCGCCCTGGACCAGCGAGACGCGCTCGGCCTGGCGCTCCCCCATCCGGTCCAGCTTGAGCCGGCGCGCGGCCACCGTCAGCGCCCGTACGGAGACGTCCACGCCCACGATCCGGGTGAACCGCGCGTCCTTCAGCAGCGCCTGGACGAGCCGGCCCTGTCCGCAGCCGAGGTCGAGCACCGTGCTCGCGCCCGCGTCGCGCAGGGCGGCCAGGATCGCGGCGCACCGCAGCTCGGCGAGCGAGGGCGGCTTCCCCGTCTCGTCGACGGTGTCGGCGGGGGCCTCCGCCTCGACCGCGTTGTCGAGCGCCTCGACCTCGATGTCGTCGGCCTCGGCGAGCCTGACCAGTTCGAGCCGGTTCATGGCCTCCCGGGTCAGACCCCAGCGGCGGGAGAGGTAGCGGCTGGTGATCAGCTTCTGCTCCGGGTGGTCGGCCAGCCACCCCTCGCCCGCCCGCAGGAGCTTGTCCACCTCGTCGGGCGCGACCCAGTAGTGCTTGGCGTCGTCGAGCACGGGCAGCAGCACATAGAGCTGGCGCAGCGCGTCGGCGAGCCGCAGTTCGCCCTCCAGGACGAGCTGTACGTAACGGGAGTCGCCCCACTGCGGGAACCGCTCGTCCAGCGCCACGGGGTGTGCCTCCACCGAGGCCCAGCCCAGCGGTCCGAAGAGCTTGCCGACCAGTTCGGCGCCGCCCCGCGCGGGCACCGCGGGGATCTCGATCCGCAGCGGCAGCGGGCTCGCGGCGCGCTCGGGCCGCGCGGCGCAGACGCCGCGCAGCGCGCTCCTGAACACCGTGGACAGCGCGACCGCCAGCAGTGAGGAGGCCGCGTAGGGGCGGTCGTTGACGTACTGGGCGAGCGCCGTGTCGGGGGCGCCGCCCCGGCCCTTCCCCTTGCCGCGCCGGACCAGGGCCACCGGATCGACCTCCAGCAGCAGCGCCGCCGTGCAGCGCTCGGCGGACGCCTCGGGGTAGAGCACCTGGGCGGTGCCGTGGGACGTGGAGAACGACTGCGCCCGGTCGGGATGTTTGTGCAGCAGAAACCCGAGGTCGGTCGCGGGGCGCTCTGGGGTACCGGTGGTACTGATCGTCAGGAACACCTGGTCGAGTATGGCCCGCCCGGCCCCTCGTCACGACGGGTTTTCCCGACCGGCGCCCCGCCCGGCCGAAGCCCCCGTCCTACCGGCGCCCCGTCCTGCCGGCGCGCCGCCCGGACGCCGTCCCCACCCGGACGCCGTCAGCGGCCGACGAGAGCGGCGAGTCCGGTGATCTCGGCCGGGCCGACCCGGCAGCAGCCGCCCACCAGCCGCGCGCCCGCCGCCCGCCAGGAACGCACCCGGGACGGGTCGAACGTGGGCTCCCCGCGCCAGTCCCGCGCCACCGCGTCCCACTCCTCACCGCTGTTCGGGTAGACGACGACGGGCTTGCCCGTCACCTCCGCGGCGATCTCCACGGCACGGTCCGCGTCCCCGGGATCGCAGCAGTTGACGCCGACCGCGATCACCGAGGCGTTCCCCGCCGCCAGGGTGAAGGCGTCGGCCAGCGGTTCGCCCGCCCGGGTGCGCTCACCCGCGACGGAGTACGAGAGCCACACCGGCACCCCGCATCCGTCGACGGCGCGCAGCAGTGCCGCCGCCTCGTCGGAGTCCGGCACGGTCTCCAGCGCGAGCACATCGGGACCGGCCGCGGCGAGGGCCTCGATCCTCGGCCGGTGGAAGCGCTCCAGCTCCGCCACGGAGAGCCCGTACCGCCCGCGGTATTCGCTGCCGTCCGCGAGCATCGCGCCGTACGGGCCGACCGAGGCGGCCACCCACACCTCCCGCGGCCCCGTCCCGGCCGCGGCGCGCGCCAGCTCCACGCTGCGGGCCAGCAGCGCGCCCGCCTCGTCCCGGCCCACCCCGCGGCGGGCGAACCCCTCGTACGTCGCCTGGTAGCTCGCCGTGATGAGCACCTGGGCGCCCGCGCGCACATACGCCGTGTGGGCGGCCTCGATCTGTTCGGGGGCCTCGGCGAGGAGCCTCGCCGACCACAGCTCGCCGGACAGATCGCACCCCTGCGCCGTGAGCTGGTTGGAGAGACCTCCGTCGAGGACGACGGTCCCCTCGGCGAGGGCGGCGGCGAGTGCGCGGGCGGGCTTCACGGTGGCTCCCGTACTCCGGTTCCCGGACGGTTCAGCTCAGCTGCGACTGGATCTGCGAGGAGATCAGCTCCAGGTGGTCGAGATCGTCGAGATCCATCACCTGGAGGTAGATCCGCGAGGATCCGACGGCGGCGTACCGTCCGATCTTGTCGACCACCTCGGCGGGCGAGCCCGCCAGCCCGTTCGCCTTCAGCTCCTCCACCTCCCGGCCGATAGCGGCGGCCCGGCGGGCCACCTCCGCGTCGTCCTTGCCCACGCAGACGATCAGTGCGTTGGAGTACACGAGCTCGTCCGCCGCGCGCCCGGCCTGCTCGGCCGCGTCCCGCACCCGGCCGAACTGCCGCTCGGTGTCCTCGATCGAGGCGAACGGCATGTTGAACTCGTCGGCGTACTGCGCGGCGAGCCGCGGGGTGCGCGTCGCGCCGAGTCCGCCGATCAGCACCGGCACCTTGCGCTGCGCGGGCTTGGGCAGCGCGGGCGAGTCGGTGAGCTGGTAAAACGTGCCGTCGTACGAGAAGGTCTTGCCGGTCTCGGTGGCCCACAGCCCCGTGACGATGGCCAGCTGCTCCTCCAGCCGGGCGAACTTCTCCTTCGGGAACGGGATTCCGTACGCCTTGTGCTCCTCCTCGAACCAGCCCGCGCCCAGGCCCAGTTCGACCCGGCCGCCGGACATCTGGTCGACCTGGGCGACCTGGATGGCCAGCACGCCCGGGAGGCGGAACGTCCCGGCGGTCATCAGGGTGCCCAGCCGGATCCGCTTGGTCTCCCGGGCCAGCCCCGCCAAGGTGATCCAGGCGTCCGTCGGCCCGGGGAGACCGTCCACGGAACCCATCCGCAGAAAATGATCGGACCGGAAGAACGCGTCAAAGCCGAGATCTTCGGTGGCCTTGGCCACGGTCAGCAGTGTGTCGTAGCTCGCCCCTTGCTGGGGCTCGGTGAAGATGCGCAGATCCATGGCTCCATCCTGCACCTTCGCGCGGGTGCCGCTCCGACCCGCCCTGTCGAACCGCCCGGTCAGAGGGGTCCCACCGGTGAGTCGGCCGCCTCCTCCCTGCCGCGCCCTCTGCCGCGCTCCCGCCGGTGATCGCCGCCGTGATCCGCGCCACGCTCCCCGACCCGGTCCGGCAGATGGTCCCCGACCCGTTCGGGAAGGCGGTCCCCGGCGGCCCGGCCCCGGTCACGGCCGCCGACCGGCATCCCGTCCCACCCCCGCTCGCGCCGCCATTCGCTCGGCCACACCCGCTCCTCCTCCCGGTCCCGCTCCCGCTCCCTTTCCCGTTCCCTCTCACGCTCCTGCGTGAGGAGGCGCCGCAGCATCCCACCCACCCGGTCGTTCGACTCGTCCGCCGCGTCGATCGCCTCTATGCACTGCCAGTACAGCCCCTCCTCGTCCGTCGCACACGCCACCGCGACCAGCGCGATGCCCACGTCGCCCAATAACGCGCCGAGTCCGGTCAGCGTCTCCCGCACGTCCCGCACCCCGGACAGCTGCAGCGCCCGTATCGCTCCGGCGCCGAGCCCCGGTATGTCCGGCGGAACACCGCCGCCCCCGCCCGCCCCGTACAGATCCGGGAGATCGCGCAGATCCCGCGCCTCCCCGCGCAGCTCCTTCGGCCCTCTCAACGCCAGCTGATGCCCGATCGCCTGAGCGAGGGCCTGTGCCTGCCATGCCTCCGCGACGACGTCCATTTCCTCCGCGCTCGCCGCCAGGGCATGCCGGCTCACAGCGATGAGCCGTTCCGCATCCATCCGCACTCCCCACTCCCACGAGAATCCTGCCCAAGAACTCCACTACCCAGAGTGAGCGCATCGGCGCAGAAAAGCTAGAGCATTGCGGAAATCTGTGGACAGCAGGCTCGTTGTGCATAACTCGGCCACTCCGGAGAGTGACAATCGCGCTCAATCGTCGTGATCGGCGGGCCTCTTGGGCGGGAAGCGGAGCTCATTCCGCTCCACCTTCGCGGCGAGCGCCGCGAGCGGGTCGACATCGAGCACCGCGCAGAACTGGAGGAGATACGCGAGCACATCCGCGACCTCGTCGCGCACCCGGTGGGCCGACTCCGGGTCCGCCATCACCCGGGCCGACTCCTCGGGGGTCAGCCACTGGAAGATCTCCAGCAGCTCCGACGCCTCGACGCTCAGCGCCGCCGCCAGGTTCTTGGGGGTGTGGTACGGCTCCCACTCCCGCGCCGCCGCGAACGCGGCCAGTCTCCGCTGCAGTTGCGCCACATCAAGTTCGGTCACGGGTCCAGGTCTACCACCGTCACACCGGCCGCCCCGCGCGCGTACGAGGCGTCCGTGACGGCCCCCACCAGTCCGAGCCGGCCCTCCGCGCAGACCGACGCGGCCAGGGAGAGCAGTTCGCCGGTCTGCCGCCGGTCCAGGGCCCGGTCGAACCCGTCCGCGAGGACGGTGAGGGAGCGCAGCGCCGGGTCCCTCCCGGCCGGCCGGTCCGCCGCCAGCACGCCGGGGCCCGCCAGCAGGACGAGCGCGAGCGCCAGATAGCGCAGTTCGCCCTCGCCGAGCCGGTCGACGGGGGTGGCGGGACGGGCCCCCGAGGCGTCCCTGGCCAGCAGCGCCCGCACCGTGCCGTCCGCAAACCGCTCCACGGCCAGCTCCGTCACCGGGCCCGCGCACCCCGCCCGCGCCGCCGCGGCGAGCCGTCCGGCGCACCGGTCCCGCCGGTGCTCCAGGGTCCGGTCGAGCACCGCCGCGAGATTGCCGCACCCCCGCCGCAGCCGCCCCTGCCCGCGGGGCACCGGCAGGCGCATGAACTGCGGCTGCGGGTCGCAGGCGAAGACCGACCGCAGCGCGAGCACGGTCTGCTCGGCGGCGGCGAGGACCCGTAACTGCCCCTCCGTACGCCCCGCGACGCGCAGCGGCAGCAGCGCCGTGCCCAGCCGGTCGTCGGGGAGCGGGGCGCGGGTCACCGGCACCGCGCCCGCCGTGTGCCAGGCCGCCTGCACCGAGGGGCGGCCCGGGTCCCGCAGCGCCGTGGTCAGCAGGGTCTGTCCGCCGCCGGTCAGCCGCTCGCCGACGATCCGGAGTTCGGGTTCGGCCTGGACGGCGAGGTCGAGCTGGACGGGGCCGGCCGGGCCGTCGACCGTACAGCCGATCCGGAAGCCGCGCCGCCCCTGGGCGTCGGCCGCGGCCCGCTCGGGGACGCAGGCCACAGGGTCGGGGAAGACCTCGCCGAGCGTGGCGCCCGCGCCGAGCCGGCCCAGCGACTCGTACGCCGCCAGTGCCGTCGACTTGCCGCTGCCGCTCGCGCCCGTGAAGAGCGTCACGGGACCGATCGGGAAGGCGGCCCCGCGGTGCGAGGTGAAGGCGGAGAGCCGCAGCTCGGTGACGGCGGGCCAGGGCCGGGCGGCGGGGCGCCGGCGCGGAGGGCGGAAGGCTTCCATGGCCGGACCGTATGCGGCGGCCCGGGTGGCGAACCGTTCCTCCCGCGGGACCTTCCTACGATCGGGGGATGGTGTCCGCCGCGATCCCCTCGACCTCCGTGCCGATCGGGGCGAGCAGGAAGACGTTCTTGTCGACCCGGTGCATCCCGCTGCCCAGCCCGAAGACCACCCCGCTGCTGAAGTCCAGGATGCGCTTGGCCACATCGGTCTCGGCGCCGGTCAGGTCCAGCAGCACCGGGATCCGCGCGATCAGGTGGTCGGCGACCTCCCGCGCGTCCGCGAACACCTGGACCCGCAGCACGATGAAGCGCCGGTTCTCCTCGACGGGTTCCCTGGGGACGGTCCTGTGGTCCACCCGCGAGGGCCACTCGTTGCGGCCCCGCAGCGGAACGACCTGGGCCAGGCCCTCCCACTGCTCGTCGGTGGCGTCATACCCGTCGTAACGGCCGTACCTGCTCACCGGACCACCCGGCCCGCACGCTCTGTCTGCATCAGGTCATCCTCCCGCGCCTCACCCGTTCGGCCCATCAGCGACACGGTTGTGTGCGGCTCTTGTCCGGCTGCGTGACGGTCTCGCATGTGTGAGGGTCCCGCATGTGTGACGGTCTCCGGCTGTGTGACGGCCGGCTCTTCCGGACGTGACCGGAGGAGCCGGACGGACGCGCCGGTTCTCCGCCGGACGTGACCGGAGGGACGGGGCCCCGTGCCCCTCCGGGACCCCATCCTCACATCACGCGCGCCCACGTCTCAACAGGGGCCGCCGTGCTCCCGCTTCACCTCCAGTCCGGCGGGCGCCTCGATGTACGCCGTGCCGTCCGCGTCGACGGTGATGTCGAGCCGACCGCCGGCCACGTCGAACCCCTCGGCCTTCAGCGGCCGGTACGCCTCCGTGAAGGTGGGCGCGACGGTCAGCGTGCCGCCCGGCACATCGGCGGAGAGCCCCAGCGCGGACTGGAGGACCAGCACGGACGAGGCCGCCGCCCACGCCTGCGGCCGGCAGGACGCCGGATACGGCGAGGGCACCGGGTCGGTCGCGGTGCCGTGCCCCGCGAACAGTTCGGGCAGCCGCGCGTCGAAGCCCGCGGACGCGGTGAGCAGCCCGGCCGCGAGCGGCGCCGCCGCGTCCGGGAAACCGGCCCTGACCAGCCCGTGGACCGCGATCGCCGTGTCGTGCGGCCAGATGGACCCGATGTGGTAGCCGAACGGGTTGTACCCCACGGAGTCGCTGCTCAGCGTGCGCAGCCCGTGCCCGGAGTCCAGGTCGGGCGCGCTGATGCGAGCCGCGAGCAGCGCGCTCTCCTCGTGGTCGAGCAGCCCGGTACCGAGCAGGTGGCCGAAGCCGGAGGTGACGGAGTCCACCGGCCTGCCGTCCCGGTCCAGCGCGACGGCCGGGTACGCGCCGCGCTCGTCCTCCACCCAGAAGCGGTCGCGGAACCGGTCGCTCAGCCGCTCGGCCCACTCCTCCCAGCGGTCGGCGCCGGGCCGGCCGAAGGCGCGCAGCAGGGCGGCGCCCCCGCGGGCCGCCTCGTACGCGTACGCCTGCACCTCGCAGAGCGCGATCGGCGAGGTGGCGAGGCGTCCGTCGCGGTGCCGGATGGCGTCGCCGGAGTCCTTCCAGCCCTGGTTGGCCAGGCCGCGGCCGGTGCCGTCGATGTACTTCAGGAAGCCGTCGCCGTCGGCCGCGCTCTGGTCGTGCATCCAGCCGAGGGCCGCCTCCGCGTGCGGCAGCAGTTCCTCGACCTCCTCGGGGGCGAGCCCCCAGCGCCAGGAGTCGTGCAGCAGCGTGATCCACAGCGGGGTGGCGTCGACGGTGCCGTAGTAGCTGGGCGGCAGGGCGAAGCTGTCGTGGAACGACTGGGCGGCGCGGCGCACTTCGTGCAGGATCTTGCCGGGCTGCTCCTCGGTCTCCGGGTCGTTCCGCAGGCCCTGGCGGCGGGCGAGCGTACGGAGGGTGCCCGCCGCGAGTCCGGTGCCCAGGGGCAGCAGCATCCGGGCCGCCCACAGCGAGTCGCGGCCGAAGAGCGTGAGGAACCAGGGGGCTCCGGCGGCCAGGAACTGGTCGGCGGGGCGGCCGGGTGCCGTGAGCGCCCCGGCCCCGCCCGGCGCCACCGGGTCGCTGAGCCGCAGCCGGTCGAGGTCGGCGGCGGACTGGCCGAGCCACTGGTCGAAGCGGCGGTCGGCGCTGCGCAGCACCGGCGTGCGCCACGGCACGCTCTGGGCCGGCGGCGCCGGGAACTGGTCGCCGTCCTCGTGGGCCGCGACGCAGCGCAGTACGGCGGTCCACTCGGTGCCGGGCGCCAGTTCGACGTCGTACGTCAGCCGTCCGGACGCGGCGTCGACGGCGGCGGGCTCCGGGGCGCTGGTCAGCCGTACGGAGAAGGACTCCTTGGCCCAGTCGAGCCCGGCGCCCGTGGCGGTGGCGGCGACGGCGGGCCGTGCGTCGCCCTGCTTGACGCGCTCCATCAGGGCGAGGTCGGTGGCGGCGGTGACGATCAGCGTGACCCGGACGTGTTTGCGCCCCGCGTTGCCGAGTTCGAGGGTCTCCTCCAGGCATCCGGGGGTGACCCGGCGGCGGCGCCACAGGGTGACGGCGGGGTCCGGGGTCGACTCGCCCAGGCCGCGCAGCACCCCGCGGAAGGACGCCCGGTCGGCTCCTTCGAGGGCGCCCCGCACCGGCGCGATCCCGACGCCGTCGGCCTCGACGGTCAGCCGGGCGAGGGCTCTGCTGTCGCCGTGGTAGAAGCCGTCGGCACCGCCGTCGAACTGCCCGTCCGCGTGGGATATCGCGAAGCTCGGCGCGTACAGCGTGACGCTGGCGTCATGCAGGAACGGCTGCAGTGCCTCGGCCGCCGGGACGGCCTCTGCGACGGAGTTCATAGTGTCGTGGGTCTTGACAGTGGTGGACAACAGAGCAGAACCTCTCAGTCATTGGAGCGTTCCAAGAACCCTAACGACGACTTCAGCTCGTTGACAATGGCATTTGAACGCTCCAATAAACTCGTAAAATCATCAGAAGATCCATCCGCCAGGTTCACCCGTCGACGCGTGAGAACGGTTCCGGAGACAGTCATGCCCCGCTCCACCAGGCCCCCTTCGTCCAAGCCGGGTCCCGTGACCCTGGCCATGGTGGCGCGGCGGGCCGGTGTCTCCCCGCAGACCGTCTCGAACGCCCTCAACGCCCCGGGGCTGCTCAGACCCGAGACCTTGGAACGGGTCCGCGCCACCGTGGACGCCATGGGGTACCGCCCGCACCGGGCCGCGCAGACGCTGCGCACCCGCTCCAGCAAGCTCATCGGGTACGGCATCCGCCCCACCGCCCCCGGCGCCACCGCCCCCGTCATGGACCGCTTCCTGCACGCCCTCTCGCAGGCCGCGGACGAGGCCGGTTACCGGATCCTGCTCTTCGCCTCGCCGCCCGGCAGCCCGGGGCTCGACGGCCACGAGGAACTCCTCGACCTGCACAGCGTGGACGGCTTCGTGCTCAGCGGCACCGACCGCGGCGACCCCCGCCAGGCGTGGCTGGCCGGGCGCGGCGTGCCGTTCGTGGGGTTCGGCCGGATGTGGTCGGGCCGGCAGATCGGTGACTGGGCGGACGTCGACGGCGCCTCGGGCACCGACGCAGCCGTCGACCATCTGGTGGCCCAGGGCCACCGGAAGATCGGGTTCCTGGGCTGGCCGCGCGGCTCCGGCGTCGGCGACGACCGCGCCGAAGGGTGGCGGCGCGCCATGCGCCGGAACCGGCTGCCGGTACGCGGCCGGCGCGCCCAGAGCCTGGACGACCTGGCCGCCGCGCGCGCCGCCGTGGGCCCCCTGCTCGACACGGGCGTGACCGCCGTGGTCGCCGCCAGCGACATGCTCGCGCTCGGCTGCTACCAGGCGCTGCGCGACCGCGACGCCGTGCCCGGCCGGGACGTCGCCGTCATCGGCTTCGACGACTCGCCGGCCGCCGCGCTCCTCTCCCCCGGGCTCTCCACGGTCGCCCAGCCGCTGAAGGCCGTCGGGCACGAGTGCGTCCGGCTGCTGCTGGCCCGGATGGCGGCCCCGGACGCGCCGCCCGAGCGCGTCCTGCTCGAACCGTCCCTCGTCATCCGGGACAGCACGCCCCCGCCGGGCGGCTGAGCCCCCGGCCCCTGAACCCCCGGGGCGGGCCCGCCCCGTCACCGCCCCGGGTCCTTCTCCCCGTACGCCCCGGCCATCCGCCCCCACCGGGCGGCCGGGGCCCGTACCCGAACCCGAGCCGCATTCTCATCTTTTCTGGAGGAATACATGGTCACCCGTACGGCCGTCGCCGCCCTCGCCACCTGCGCGGCGCTGCTGGCCGCCACCGGCTGCTCGTCCAGTTTCGACAAGGCCGACAACGACGCAACGGCCCAGGACACCACCGCCAAGCAGAACCTGACCGTTCTGATCGCCACGTCCGGGGACGCCGAGACCCAGGCCGTCAAGAAGGCCGCCGCGGCGTACGCGAAGAAGTCCGGCAACACGGTCGACGTCCAGGTCGCCAAGGACATGAACCAGCAGCTGGCCCAGTCGTTCGCCGGGCACAAGCCGCCGGACGTCTTCTACGTCAACTCGGACCAGTTCGCGAACTACGCCAAGGGCGGTTCGCTGTACGCGTACGGGGACCAGATATCCGACGCGGACGACTTCTCGGAGCAGCTCCGCACGTCCTTCTCGTACGACGGGAAGCTGGTCTGCCTGCCCAAGGACACCTCCACGCTCGCGCTCACCATCAACACCGAGCTGTGGAAGAAGGCCGGGCTGACGGAGAAGGACTACCCGAAGAGCTGGGCGGAGCTGAAGACCGTCGCGGACAAGCTCACCGGCGACGGCGTCACCGGCCTGGTCACCAGCGACGAGTTCCAGCGCCTCGGCGTCTTCATGCGGCAGTCGGGCGGCTGGATCACCGACCCGGGCCAGACGAAGATGACGGCCGACTCCGAGGAGAACGCCGAGGCGCTCTCCTACGTGCAGTCGCTGCTCAAGTCCGGCTCGATGAAGTTCGCCAAGCAGGTGGACACGAGCTGGGGCGGCGAGGCGCTCGGCAAGGGCAAGGCCGCCATGACCATCGAGGGCAACTGGCTCGACGGCGGGATGAAGCTCGACTACCCGGACGTGAAGTACGCCGTCGCCCCGCTGCCCGAGGGCCCGGCCGGGCAGGGCACGCTCGCGTTCAGCAACTGCTGGGGCGTCGCCGCCGAGAGCACGCACCGCGCGGCCGGCGTCGACCTGGTGAAGTACCTCACCTCCGCCGACCAGCAGCTCGCCTTCGCCGACGCGTTCGGCGTCATGCCCACGCGCACCAGCGCGCTGAAGACGTACGCCGCGCAGGAGCCGCACGCCAAGGCGTGGGTGGACGGCAGCGCCTACGCGCAGGGTCCGGTGACCATCGCCGGGTTCGACAAGGTCCTCAGCCAGTTCAACACCGACCTCCAGTCGCTGCGCACCGCCGACCCGAAGAAGATTCTCGCCGACCTCCAGCGCAACGGCGAACAGGCGATCGCGACCCCCCCCCCCCCCCCCCCCACGCGGGGCCCCCGCCCCCCCCCCCGGCGCGCGCGGGGCGCGCCCCCCGCCCCGCCGCCGCGCGGGCCCACCGCCCCCCCCCGGGCGGGGCGGGTTCGACCGCGACGGGCCGCGCCCGGCGGGGGGCCCTTCGCGGGGAGGGCGCCTGGGGCTGGCTGTTCGTCAGCCCCATGCTGCTCGGCCTCGGCTGCTTCCTGGTCCTGCCGATCCTGATGGCGCTCTGGGTCAGCCTGCTGAACTGGGACGGGCAGTCCAACCCGTTCTCCGGCCAGGCCGACTTCGTCGGTCTCGACAACTACCGGGCACTGCTCACCCAGGACGGCCTGGACCGCACGCTCTTCGCGACCGCCCTGCGCAACAACGCCTATTACGTGGTACTGACGGTGCCGCTCCAGACCGGTCTGGCGCTGGGAATGGCTCTGCTCGTCAACCAGAAGCTGCTGCGCGGGCGCGGTGCGCTGCGCACCGCGTTCTTCTTCCCGTCGGTCACCAGCGCCATCGCCGTCTCCACCATCTTCCTCTTCCTCTTCCAGGGCAGCGGGGCCGTCAACTCCGTGCTGTCGTGGATCGGGGTCAAGGGGCCGAACTGGTTCTCCGATCCACGTGGTGTGCTCTCCCTGCTCCTCGGCGCCCTGGGCGTCGTCGACCCGGAGCGGCCCACCGGGATGCTGGCCGAGCACACCACCATGGGGCTCTCGTGGTTCGAGTGGCTGTCGGGCCCCTCGGTCGCGATGTGCACGATCATCCTGCTCTCGGTGTGGACCACGTCCGGCACCTTCATGCTGATCTTCCTCGCGGCGCTCCAGGACATCCCGCGGGAGCTGGAGGAGGCCGCGGCGCTCGAAGGCGTCAACCGCCGCCAGCTCCTGCGGTACGTGACGCTCCCCGCGCTGCGTCCCGTGCTCTTCCTGGTCCTCACCCTGGGGCTGATCTCCACCTGGCAGGTCTTCGACCAGGTGTACGTGATGGGCCAGGGCGCCCCGGGCAACACGACGCTGACGCCCGCGTTCCTCTCGTACTCCGCGGGCTTCGACAACGCGGACTTCGGCCAGGGCTCGGCGATCGCGTTCATCCTGCTCGCCCTGATCCTCTTCTTCACCGCCTTCCAGCGCTGGGTGCTGCGCGAGCGCGGCACGGGGAGCAAAGGGAACCGACGTACCAGGAGGAACCGATGACCGCCTCGGGTACGCGGGTACGCGACCGGGTCCGCCCCGTACTGCCCCGGTTCCCGCTGCCGCTGCGCACCGCGGGATACGTGCTGGTGGTGGGCATGGGGCTGCTCTATCTGCTGCCGTTCGCGCTCCAGCTGGTGACCGGGTTCAAGACCGACGCGGATGCCGCGGCCAATCCGCTGTCGCTGCTGCCCACGACGCCGACGACCGCCGCCTATCAGCGGCTGTTCGGGCTGGGGCAGGGGGAGGACGGGGTGCCGTTCCTGCGCTGGCTCTCCAACTCCGCGCTGGTGGCGGTGCTGGTGACGGCGGGGCGGGTGTTCTTCGACTCGATGGCCGGGTACGCGCTGGCGCGGCTGCGCTTCCGGGGCCGCTCGCTGCTGTTCGGCTTCGTCGTCGCGCTGATCGCGGTGCCCGGGGTGACGCTGCTCATCCCGAAGTTCCTGGTGCTCAACACCTTCGGCATCTTCGACACGTACACCGGCATGATCCTGCCGCTGCTGGTGGACGCGGCGGGCATCTTCATCATGAAGCAGTTCTTCGAGTCGGTGCCGCGTGAGGTGGAGGAGGCGGCGCGGGTCGACGGGGCGGGGGTGTTCCGGATCTTCTGGTCCGTCGTCCTGCCGATGGCACGGCCGGCGCTGATCACCCTGACGATCCTGTCGTTCCAGGGGTCGTGGAACGAGTTCACCCACTTCCTCGTCTCCACGCAGTCCGCGCAGTACGAGACGCTCACCACGGGTCTGGCGCGCTTCACCTCCGGCGGGCTCGGCGGCGGCACCCAGTACCCGCTGAAGCTGGCGGCGGCGCTGCTCTCCACCCTGCCGGTGGCCGCGCTGTTCTTCTGCTTCCAGCGGTACTTCGTCAACGGCGCCAACTCGGGGGCCGTCAAGGAGTAGCGCGGCGTCCCGGGGACAGCGGGGCGGGGGACGTACGGCGGCGGGGCGGGGTCGCGGGATCGGCTGATCCGGTGAAACACCCCCGCCCTCCGGTGCCGTCCCCCGCCCCGTCCGCGTCCCGCTCGCGAAGGTGTCGGGGGCGTGCCCGCGGCCGTGCGGGCCCCGAGGAGAGAGGGGGCGCGATGGGCAGGGAGCACATCGACACCCGGCAGCTGGCACAGCTCACCGAGCAGTCCCAGGACCTGCACAGCGACGCGCTGAGGATCACGGGCCGGGCCATGGCGCCGACCGCGTCCGAGGAGGACGTCATGGCGCTGCAGACGGCAGCGTCACTGGAGAATCTGGCGGTCGGCGTCTACCGCACCGCCGCCCGTCTGCCGTTCATCAGGAGCGGCAACAAGACGCTCGTGACGTTCATCTCGACGACCACGCGGCAGCACGAGGAGCACGCCAAGGCGTTCAACGCCGCGGTCACCCGGGCCGGCGGCCGGGCCCAGACCGGGACCGACCCGAAGTACGCGGCCGTGGTCAGGAAGACGCTGCCGACCGTGAAGACCCCGGCGGACGTGGTCAAGCTGGCCATCTCCCTGGAGGACGTGGCCGCGCAGACGTACACCAAGAACGTCGGCCAGGTCAGCAGTGGGCCGCTGCGCCGGCTCTTCGGCTCCGTGGCGCCGGTGGAGGCACAGCACCGCGCGACGCTGCTGGCGGTGCAGGCGCTGCTCAGCGCCGGGGACGAGAGCCTGATCGCGCTCCCCACCGATGTCGCGAAGCTGCCCCCGGCGGTCGGATCGGTGGGCTTCCCCGACGCGTTCTACCCGACGGCAGACGCGTCGCCGGTCTCGGAAGGGGCGATCCGATGACCACGCGTACGGGTACGAGCACGGGTACAGGTACGGGTGGCACGCGCGGCGGCTGGGAACTGCCCGTCGGCGAGGACGGGCTGGGCCGCCTCACGCGGGAGATGACCGAGGCGCACCGGGAGACCCTGCCCCTGATGCGGGCGCGGGCCGCCGCGCTGGCGGCGCGCCTGGGTGCCGGCCGTACGGGGCGGGAGGGGCCCGTGGACCCCGGGCGCCGGCGGTTCCTGCGGGGCGCGGGC
This sequence comes from Streptomyces sp. NPDC056987, assembly GCF_042673865.1. Taxonomy (NCBI): domain Bacteria; kingdom Bacillati; phylum Actinomycetota; class Actinomycetes; order Kitasatosporales; family Streptomycetaceae; genus Streptomyces; species Streptomyces sp. NPDC056987. The sequence continues at coordinate 118,887 of NZ_JBHURV010000017.1, read as the reverse complement.
GGCGCCGGGGCGGCGTTCGCCCTGGCGGCCTGCTCGGGCGGGTCCTCCGACGGCCCGGCGAACCCGGTCGCGGAGACGGTCACGTACACCGGGGATCTGCGGTACGTCGCGCTGGCGGTGGCCCTGGAGAACCAGGCGGTCGACGCGTACCGGGCGACCCTGGCGGCGGCGAAGGCGGGCCGGCTGGGCACCGTACCGCCCGCGGTGTCGTCCTTCGTCACGACGGCGAAGGCCCAGCACACCGACCACGCGAAGGTGTGGAACTCGGTGCTGACCGGGGCGGGCACCCCCGCGATCACGGGGGTGCCGCTCACCGACCGCGAGGAGGTCACGACCGCGCTGGGCAAGGCCCGGAACGCGGGCGACGTGGCCGCGCTCGCCCTGCGGCTGGAGGATCAGGCGGCGCAGACGTATCTGCTGTCGACGTACAGCGTGAAGAGCGCGTCGGGGATCGAGACGGCGGCGACGATCGCGCCCGTGGAGGCGATGCACGCGGCGATCCTCCGTTTCGTGCTGGGGGAATACCCCGTGCCGGACGCGTTCCTGCCGGTCGACAAGGCGGCGAAGCCGAGCCTCCTGACGGTGTGAGCCGGGGCGGTGGGAGACTGGGGCGGTCCCACCGCACCACACCGAGATCGAGGCACCACCTTGCCGTTCGTCCCGGCCGCCCGCGCATCGGCGGCCCCCTTGCTCGCCCTCTCCCTGGCGCTCGTCCTCGCCCTGACCGGCTGCGGCACGGGTCAGGAATCCCCCGGCGGATCCTCCGGCAACGCCCCTGCCAGGAGCGGGAGTTCCACCGCCCCGCCGGAGCGGGTCGGGCAGCCGAAGGCGAACGACCCCTTCGACTACCAGCTCGGCGGGGCGTACGACCCGCCCGCCGGGGTGCGTACGGTCATCAGGGACCGTACGGCGAAGCCCGCGCCCGGGGTGTTCAACATCTGTTACATCAACGCCTACCAGACGCAGCCGGACGCCGTGGGGTGGTGGCAGAAGAACCATCCGGACCTGCTGCTGCGGGACGCGGACGGCGACACCGTCATCGACGAGGACTGGGACGAGCCGCTGCTGGACATCTCCACCGCCGATCGCCGCGAGCGGCTGGCGGGCATCGTCGGCGGGTGGATCGACGGCTGCGCGCGGGACGGGTTCGACGCCGTCGAGGCGGACAACCTCGACTCGTACCTGCGGTCGGACTCCCTGCTCGACCGCGAGCAGGCGACCGCCTTCGCCCGGCTGCTGGCCGCGCGCGCCCACCGGGCGGGGCTGTCGATCGGCCAGAAGAACGCGGTGGAGATGAGCGGGGCGCGGGACGCCATCGGCTTCGACTTCGCGGTCGCCGAGGAGTGCGGGCGGTACGACGAGTGCGGGGAGTACGCCGAGGCGTACGACGACAAGGTGCTGGTGGTGGAGTACCGGCGGCCGGACTTCACCGCCGCGTGCGAGGAGTGGGGCGACCGGCTGTCGATCGTCCTGCGGGACCTCGACGTCGTCCCTGCGGGCGAGCCGGGCCATGTCGACGAGCGCTGCTGACACCGTGTGAGACCGGCCCCGCCCGTTCCTCCGGACGGGGTCCCGGCGCCGGGGTCACCGGCGCCGGAGCCAGCGGGGGCGCAGCCAGCGGGGGCCGCGCCGGGGGCGGGGCGGCGGCAGCACGGGGCCTGTGCGGGGAGGCAGGGGCCCGCTGTCGACGTCGGCCGGCAGGCGCAGCCCTTCCTTGTCGTACCGGGTCGCCGCGATCACCTCCACGAGCCGCTCCTCGTCGAAGCTCTCCGAGTCCCGTACGTGCGGGACGAAGCCGACGAGCACCCCGTCCTCGACGACCTCGGCCCGCAGTCCCAGCTCCCCGTCGATGTCCCAGACGGCCTCACCGCCGTCGTACAGGACCACCCGTACACCGCATTGGTACACGCCCAGATGCGCCAGATGGGCCGGCACACCCCGGGCCCGCAGCGACGTCACGAGACGGCCGGCACGTTCCTCATCCATCTGATGGCCATCTCCCCGTGCGGTGACCTGTGGGCGACTTTTGCAGGGTTATGTCCCTACGGCTTCATGGTAGGACGATTCCCCGGGATCTGGGCGGGCACCCGGTCGCCCGCCCACCCCCGCAGTTCCGGCTCGTCCAGCGAACGGACCCACAGGTCGACCAGTGCCATGGTCCGTTCGGCCGGCCACGGGCCGACGCCCAGGATGCGCATCCCGGCCCGTTCCGCGGCCTCGATCCCGCAGTGGGAGTCCTCGACCGCGAGGGTGTCGGCCGGGTCCGTGCCGCAGAGCCGGGCCGCGGTGAGATAGACGTCCGGGTGCGGCTTGGGTCTGATGCCGTTGTCGTCGTCGGGTACGACGACATGGTCGAAGCGGTCGAGCAGGCCGGCCGTGCCGAGCGAGGACTCCACCACCTCCTTCGGGCAGTTGCTGGCGACGGCCAGCGGGGCGAACCGGGCCGCCTGTTCGACGAGTTGGCGCGCGCCGGGCATGGTCAGGGGCCGGTCGGCGACCAGGGCGCCGAAGTGCCCGAGCAACCGGTCCGTCAGATCCGCGCCCAGCTCCGGGTGGCCCGCCTCCTCGGCCATGAGAACGCCGCACTCCGTGTAGTGCAGCCCCTTGGCCCGCTCGGTGAAGCCCGGCGCGGGGGTGAATCCGAACTCGCGCAGGGCGCGGAGGCGTGCGTCCTGCCAGTGGCATTCGGTGTCCATGAGAGTGCCGTCACAGTCGAAGACGATGGCGGCAGGTGTCCAGGAAAGGATGCGTTGAGCTGTCATCCGATTGTTTCCGTTTCAGGAGAGCCCTGACAGCGGTAGCGCTGGCCACCGCATCGATGTGAATACACCGCGGGCGCGAGGGTCACCCGCGAAGAGAAGCGGGTGCGGTTCCAGGCGGGCGCGGCCTCGGAATGGAGGCCGGATCCAGCGACCACCGAAGAACATAACGATCGCTACGCTAGAGAGAGAAACATTGAGCAGTCAAGCGATCGCATTTAGTATCGCTATCTGCTTATTGGTACCGCAGCACCCCGAAAGCCTTCTGCAGACCGTCCTGGAAAAAGCGGAAAACGCAGGTCGCGTGGTGCGGAACGCACAACACGCGGGCGGGCGGGTCGTATTCGATGAAGCGCGCCGTTTTCAGCCGACCGGCGGTAGGGCGGAGCAGTCTGCCGCGGCTCACGAAGGCCGCCGCCTGACGCGCCGCCTCCAGAACGATCATCCCCGGCAGATGGTCGGTCGCGTGGTCGAAGAAGTACGGATGCCTCATGTCCGCGGGTTCCACCAGGAGGGTGGCGCCGTCGGTGCCGAGCACCACGTCGTGCGCGCCGCTCACCCCGACCCCGGCCGGGTCGGGGCGCGTCCGGTCCGCCGCTCCGGCGGGCGCGGTGACCGCCGTACGGCCCTCCCGTACGGCGTCGTACTGCTCGGGCCGGAAGAACCGGGCGCCACCCCCGGCCCGGGCGAAGCACACCCCGCCGGCCAGGTAGTCGACCTCCAGCCGGATGCCGCTGACCTCCCCTTCCGCGTCATGGCGCAGGCCGCTCACGCCGACGCGGCAGCGGACGCAGGTGGCCCCGGAGACCAGCCGCGGTTCGGCGGCCGGGTCGATCTCGTAGAACAGGTCGGTGATGACCAGGTTCGCCGACGGCCGGACCGCGAAGTACCGCAGGGGGATGTAGATGCCGAGCTGGCGCAGCGTCTCGACGATCATCAGCGGGCTGTGCAGTTCACCGCCGCCGCGCGGGAAGGTCGGGTGGGAGCGCGGCCAGGAGGCCGCGGCCTCGAATCCGCCGCCCCTCGCCCGCCGTACGTCGGTGAGCAGCACCTCCGCGACGGAGGCGCGGTGCACGAGCTCGCGGGCCACCGTACGCGACCAGGACAGCGGTCGGTCGTATCCGTCGTACCGGCCGACACCACCCGATGTGTTCATGCGACCAGAACATCTTAATTCTTCTGCATACGCACCCTCTCCCGGCCCGCGCGGAGCACCGACGGGGCGTCCGGCAAAGACGCTAGATTGCGTACTGTCATTTATCGGAACGGCAATCCGGAGTGTACGTGCAGGTACGGGCGGAGCAGGTACGGGCGAAAGCGACGCGGAGGTTTCTGCTGGAGGCGGCGGCACATCTGTTCGACGAACGGGGTTATGTCGGAACCAGCATCAGTGATATCAGCACACAATCAGGTCGTACCAGTGGTGCTATTTATTTCCATTACGCCAGCAAGGAGAATCTGGCGCTGGCCATTGTCGAGGAGCATTTCGCGGCCTGGCCCGAACTGATCGGCCGCTACCGGACGGCCGGATTCCCGGCGCTCGAACGACTGGTGGCCCTGAGCTTCGACGTGGCCAGAGCCTTCCGCGACGACGTGGTGATCCGCGCCGGCTCCCGGCTCTGGGCGGAGCGCTCCGCCATCGACGTCACCCTGCCGCGCCCCTTCGTGGGGTGGCTGGAGACGGTCACCGGACTGCTCGAAGAGGCGCGTGAGGAGGGGGCGCTCGCCGAGGGGATCGCCCCGGAGATGGCCGCGCACGGACTGGTCTGCGCCTTCTTCGGGCTGCACACCGTCTCGGACGCGCTGGAGGGGCGCCGCCAGATCGAGGAGGGGCTGCACGATCTGTGGCTGCTGCTCCTGACCGCGCTCCGGCCCGGGTGCGACGCGCGGGCGCTGATCACCCGGGCGCGTGAACACGGCGAACGGATGCGCGAGGCCGCGGCGGAGAAGGAGCGCGGGGCGAAGGGCGAGGGGAGGACCCCGCGGAAGCGGAAGGCGAAGGGCAAGGCAGGCCGGCCGAAGGGGACGGCGGCCGGCGTGGGGCCCTGAGCACCGCCGCGGCCTTCCCGGTCCTGCCGTTCCATCAGACCCCGGTCGGCGGGGCCGCGCTCGTTCGCCGTGCCGCCAACTGCGGGCCGAGGGCGGCCTTCCGGGGCGTGAGGGACGCCCCGGAAGGCCGTCCACCACCTCGCTCCCTTCCCCGTCTCCTCACGGAAAGCCGCACGTAACAAGCTATTGACAGGACATATGGACATCGAGCATCGTACGAGCAACTAGAGCGCGCTAGTAGAGCGTGCCAGGTGCTGGAGGTCCCCTTACATGGCAGTCCTGGACGTCCTGACCATGGGACGGGTCGGAGTCGACATCTATCCGCTGCAGACCGGCGTCGGTCTGGCGGATGTCACCTCGTTCGGCAAGTACCTGGGAGGCAGCCCCACCAACGTCGCGGTCGCGTCGGCGCGTTACGGCAGGACCGCGGCGGTGATCACCAAGACCGGCGACGATCCCTTCGGCCGGTACGTGCGGCGCGCGCTCGCCGAGTACGGCGTCGACCCCAGCCACGTCGGGGTCTCCGCGGTCGCGCCGACCCCGGTGACGTTCTGCGAGATCTTCCCGCCGGACGACTTCCCGCTCTACTTCTACCGGCTGCCGCTCGCCCCCGACCTGGACATCCGCCCCGCCGATCTGGATCTCGGCGCCGTCGCGTCGGCCCGGATCTTCTGGATGACCGGCACCGGGCTGAGCGCCGAGCCGAGCCGGTCGGCGACGCTCGCGGCGCTCCGGCACCGGAACCGGGCGGGCATCACCGTCTTCGACCTCGACTGGCGGCCGATGTTCTGGGAGGGCGCGTACGCGGGCGGCCGCGAGGTCCGTCCCGGCGAGGCCGTCGCGGAGGCCCGCGCGTACTACCGCGAGGCACTCGCCCACGCCACCGTCGCCGTCGGCAACCGCGACGAGTGCGAGATCGCCACCGGCGAGACCGAACCGTACGCCGCCGCCCGCGCGCTGCTCGCACTCGGCGTCGGGACCGCCGTCGTCAAGCAGGGCCCCAAGGGCGTGCTGGCGATGGACCGGTCCGGCACCGCGGTCGAGGTGCCGCCCGTACCGGTCGAGGTCGTCAACGGCCTCGGCGCGGGCGACGCGTTCGGCGGCGCGCTCTGCCACGGGCTGCTGGCCGGCTGGGACCTGGCGCGGACGATGCGCTTCGCCAACGCCGCGGGCGCGATCGTCGCCGGGGAGCTGGCCTGCTCGGACGCCATGCCCGACGCGGCGGCGGTCGAGGCGCGGCTCGGCGGGAACACGATCGAGGAGGAGAGCACGGGTGTCGAGGGAGTCCAGGGTGTCTGACCGGATCCTGTCCGACCGGATCCGGCGGATCGTCGAGACACGGGTCACCAACCCCGGCGCCATCGCCGAGGCCGCCGCCCGGCGGGTCAGGGCCGCCTCGCCGCTCGGCGGGAACGGCCGGGCGATGATCATCGCCGCCGACCACCCCGCGCGCGGCGCCAACGCGGTCGGCTCCGACCCCACCGCGATGGCCGACCGCCGGCAGCTCCTGGACCGGATGTGCACCGCGCTGGAGCGCCCCGGGGTGACCGGGGTCCTCGCCACCGCCGACATCCTGGAGGACCTGCTGCTGCTCGGCGTGCTCGACGGCAAGAGCGTCTTCGGCTCCATGAACCGCGCGGGGCTGGCCGGTTCGGCCTTCGAGATCGACGACCGGTTCACCGGGTACGACGCCGAGACCATCGCCGCCATGCGCTTCGACGGGGGCAAGACGCTCACCCGTATCTGCCTGGACGACCCGGCCACCCCCTCCGTGCTGGAGCAGACCGCGCACGCCGTGGACGAGCTGAACGACCGGGCGCTGATCGCCATGATCGAGCCGTTCCTCTCCCGCTGGGTGGACGGGAAGATCCGCAACGACCTCTCCCCCGACGCGGTGATCACGTCGATCACCATCGCGTCCGGACTCGGCCGCCGCAGCGCCTACACCTGGCTGAAGCTGCCGGTCGTCGAGGAGATGGAGCGGGTCCTCGCCTCCTCCACGCTGCCCGTGCTGCTGCTCGGCGGCGAGGTCAAGGACGCGGAGGCGGCGTTCACCGCCTGGCAGAAGGCGCTCGCCCTGCCGACCGTGCAGGGCCTGATCGTCGGCCGGTCGCTGCTCTACCCCGCGGACGGCGATGTCGCCGGGGCCGTGGACCGCGCGGTGAGCCTGCTGTGACCGGCCGCCCCGCCGCCGACGCGTACATCGTGTACCCCGCGGGTGCCGACCCCGCCACCCGCCACCCGCACCACCAGCACCACCAGCACCAGCACCCGCACCCGCACCAGTCGACCGAAGGAGCGCGAGGAGTCCGTGGTGAGTGACCACTCCCTGCATCTGCCCGCCGGTTCCACCGCCGAGGGACCGTACACCACCGTCGTCACCCCCGAGTCGGCGCGCTGGGGCCACTCCGGGCTGCGCGTCGTCGAACTCGCCCCGGGCGAACAGGTCTCCCTCGGCACCGGCGACAGCGAGTACCTGGTGCTGCCGCTCGGCGGGTCCTGCACGGTCGTCGCCGACGGCAGGACCCTTCTCCTCGCCGGCCGGGACGGCGTCTTCGACGCGGTCAGCGACTTCGCGTACCTCCCCCGCGACACCGACGCCGTGATCCGCAGCGAGCGCGGCGGGCGCTTCGCCCTCCCCTCGGCGCGCTGCGAGCGCCGGCTGACCGTACGGTACGGGCCCGCCCAGGACGTACCGGCCGAGCTGCGCGGCGCCGGGAACTGCTCGCGCCAGGTCAACAACTACTGTCTGCCCGGCACGTTCGAGGCGGACCAGCTCCTCGTCTGCGAGGTGCTCACCCCCGGCGGCAACTGGTCGTCGTACCCGCCCCACAAGCACGACGAGGCCCGCCACGACGAGCACGGCACCCCGGTCGAGAGCGAGCTGGAGGAGATCTACTACTTCGAGGTGGCACCGGGCCCGGCCGGCCCCGGCCTCGGCTACCAGCGGGTGTACGGGACGGCCGAGCGGCCCCTCGACGTCCTCGCCGAGGTGCGCAGCGGGGACACGGTGCTGATCCCGCACGGCTGGCACGGCCCCTCGATCGCCGCCCCCGGCTACGACCTCTACTACCTGAACGTCATGGCGGGCCCCGGCCCGGACCGCGCGTGGCTGATCTGCGACGATCCGGCCCACGGCTGGGTCCGCGCCACCTGGGAGGACCAGGCCACCGACCCCCGGCTGCCGTTCGGCACCGGCACCGGCACCCCCGAGGAGCTGTGATGGCGACGGAGACCGTACGGCTCACCACCGCGCAGGCGCTCGTACGGTTCCTGGCGAACCAGTACAGCGAGCGCGACGGCGAGGAGCAGCGGCTGATCCCCGGTGTCTGGGGCATCTTCGGGCACGGCAACGTGGCGGGGCTCGGGCAGGCGCTGCTCCAGGCGGACCGTACCGGCGAGGCGGACCTCCCCTACCACCTGGCCCGCAACGAACAGGGCATGGTGCACGCCGCGGTGGCCTTCGCGAAGATGCGCGACCGGCTCTCCGCGTACGCCTGCACCGCGTCCACCGGACCCGGCTCCACCAACATGATCACGGGCGCGGCCCTGGCCACCACCAACCGGTTGCCGGTGCTGCTGCTGCCCAGCGACATGTTCGCCACCCGCGCCGCCGACCCCGTCCTCCAGCAGCTGGAGGACACCCGGGGCGGCGACGTCTCCGTCAACGACGCCTTCCGCCCGGTGTCCAAGTACTTCGACCGGATCAGCCGGCCCGAACAGCTCGTGCCCGCCGCGCTCGCCGCGATGCGGGTGCTCACCGACCCGGTGGAGACCGGCGCGGTGACGCTCTGTCTGCCGCAGGACGTGCAGGCCGAGGCGTACGACTGGCCGGTGGGGTTCTTCCGGCGCCGCGTCTGGCACATCGGCCGGCCCGTGCCGGAGCCCGCCGCGCTGGCGCGCGCCGCCGCACTGCTGCGCACCGCGCGCAGGCCGCTGCTCGTCGCGGGCGGCGGGGTGGTGTACTCCGGCGCCGAGGGCGCGCTGCGCGACTTCGCCGAGGCCACCGGCATCCCGGTCGCGGACACCCACGCGGGCAAGGGCGCGCTGCCCTGGGACCATCCGGGCGCGGTCGGCGGCCTCGGCTCGACCGGGACGACGGCGGCCAACGCGCTGGCGGCCGAGGCGGATGTCGTCCTCGGCGTGGGCACGCGCTACAGCGACTTCACCACCGCGAGCCACACCGTGTTCGGCGACCCGGACGTGCGGTTCGTCAACCTGAACGTGGCCCGGCTCGACGCGGTGAAGCACTCCGCCGAGCCGCTGGTCGCCGACGCCCGGCTCGGACTCCAGGCGCTGGAGCGGGAGCTGGCCGGCTGGGGGACCGACGACGCCTACCGGCAGCGGGTGGCGGAGCTGGCCGGGGAGTGGCGGCGTACGGCGGAGGAGTGCCTCTCCGCCGACCACGGGCCGCTGCCCGCGCAGACCGCGATCCTGGGCGCGCTGCGCCGGTCGCTCGACGACCGGGACGTGGTGATCAACGCGGCGGGCTCGCTGCCCGGCGACCTCCAGATGCTGTGGCGCGCCCGCGACCCGAAGGCGTACCACGTCGAGTACGCGTACTCCTGCATGGGGTACGAGGTGGCGGCCGGGCTCGGCGCGAAGATGGCCGATCCGAGCCGTGAGGTCGTCGTCCTGGTCGGTGACGGCTCGTATCTGATGATGGCCCAGGAGATCGTCACCATGGTCTCCGAGCGGGTCAAGGTCATCATCGTGATCGTCCAGAACCACGGATTCGCCTCGATCGGCGCGCTCTCGGAGTCGCTGGGCTCGCAGCGCTTCGGTACGCGCTACCGCTACCGGGACGCCGGGAGCGGGCAGCTCGACGGCGAGGTCCTGCCGGTCGACCTGGCCGCCAACGCCGCCTCGCTCGGCGCGGACGTCCTCTCCGCCACCACCGCCGAGGAGTTCGGCCGGGCGATGGCCAAGGCCCGGGACGCGGACCGGACGACCGTCGTCCATGTCGAGACGGACCTGTACGGGCCGAACCCGCCCGGCAGCGCCTGGTGGGACGTCCCGGTCGGCGAGGTCTCCGAGCTGGAGTCGACCCGGCGCGCGTACGGGACGTACCGCGACGCGAAGCGCTCCCAGCGCCACTACCTCTGACGCCTCCTGTCCCCCTGCCTCCCGCCTCCCGCCTCCCGCTTCCTGTGAAAGGGCAACCCCCCATGACTGTGCGCATCGGTGTGATCGGCACCGGCATGATCGGCCAGGACCACATCCGCCGGCTCACCCATGTGATCACCGGCACCCGGGTCACGGCGGTGTTCGACATCGACACGGCGCGGGCCGAGGAGGTCGCCGCCACCGTCGGCGCCCGCGCACTGGCCACCGGGCGCGAGGTCATCGACGCGCCCGACGTGGACGCCGTCGTCGTCACCTCGTGGGGCCCGACCCACGCCGAGCACGTCCTCGGCGCCATCGGCGCGGGCAAGCCGGTCTTCTGCGAGAAGCCGCTCGCCACGGAGGCCGAGGACTGTCTGGAGATCATCGAGGCGGAGACCGCCCATGGCTCCCGGCTCGTCCAGGTCGGCTTCATGCGCCGCTACGACGCCGGCTACCGCGAGATGAAGAAGGTCATCGAGTCGGGCGCCATCGGTGTCCCGCTGATGGTGCACTGCGCCCACCGCAACGCGACCGTCCCGGCCTCCTACACCTCGGCGATGGCCGCGCAGGACACCGCCGTTCACGAGATCGACGTGCTGCGCTGGCTGCTGGACGACGAGATCCGCTCCGTACAGGTGGTGACGCCGCGCCGGACCGGCAAGCGGCACGCGCACCTCCAGGACCCGCAGATCATGCTCTTCGAGACCGCCGAGGGCGTCCGAATCGATCTGGAGGTCTTCGTCAACTGCCAGTACGGGTACGACATCCAGTGCGAGACCGTCGGCGAGGACGGGCTCGTCCGCCTCCCCGACCCGGCGGCCGTCTCCGTACGCACGGCGGGGCGCGCCTCCACCGGAATCCTCCAGGACTGGCAGGGCCGCTTCGAGAACGCCTTCGACACCGAGTTCCGCGAGTGGGCCGAGTCCGTCGCGAACGGCGCCGAGCCCACCGGCCCCTCGGCGTGGGACGGCTACGCCGCGACCGTCATCACCGGCGCGCTCGTCCAGGCCCTGGAGTCCGGCGGGATCGTCCGGGTGGACGCCCTGGAGAAGCGGCCCGCCTTCTACGGAGGGGACACCCGGTGAAGATCGCCCTCGACCCGTACATGCTCCGCGCCCTGCCCATCAGGGAGATGGTGCGCACCGTCGCCGACCTGGGTTACGCCTACATCGAGCTGTCCCCGCGCGACGACTTCATGCCCTTCTTCCGTCACCCGCGCGCCGACGACGAGCGGGTCGCCGAGCTGAGGAGCGCGCTGGACGAGACGGGGGTGCAGCTCTCCAGCGTGCTGCCGCTCTACAAGTGGTCCAGCCCGGACGAGACGGAGCGGCAGAGCGCCGTCCGCTACTGGAAACGGATGATCGAGATCACCGCCCAGCTCGGCTGCCCGCTGATGAACTCCGAGTTCAACGGCCGCCCGGAGGCCGCCGCGCAGAGCGAGGCGGCGTTCTGGCGGTCGATGGAGGAGCTGCTGCCGGTCTTCGAACGCGAGGGCATCGCGCTCAACCTGGAGGCCCACCCGGACGACTTCTGCGAGGAGAACGACCCGGCGGTCGATCTCGTCCGGGCGATCAACAAACCGTATGTGAACTACCTGTACTGCGCCCCGCACACCTTCCACCTCTCCGGCGCGGCCCCGGGCGCGGACATCGCGAGGATGCTGCGGTACGCGGGCGACAAGCTGCGGCACCTGCACCTCGCGGACACCTTCGACCACAAGGGCTCGTCCGGGCTGCGGTACATCCTCAACCCGCCGGGCACGGCCGCCCGGATCCACCAGCATCTCGACATCGGGCAGGGGGAGGTGGACTGGAACACCTTCTTCTCGACCCTGCGGGAGATGAACTTCGACGGGGTGGCGACGGTCTGCGTCTTCGCGTGGGAGGAGCGGGCGAGGGAGTCGTCCGCGCTGATGCTGGACCGCGTCACGAAGGAGCTGGCCCGCTGAACTCCCGCTGCTCCGGAGGCTCCTGCCGCTCCGGTGCGTACCGGAGCAGCAGGGTGGCGGCGTCGTCGTGCAGCGGGCCCGCCACATGGCGTACGAGATCCCTGCGCAGCGCCTCCAGCGCCGCCGCCGGATCGGGTCCTGCGAGGAGCGCGGCCCGCTCGCCGAGCGGGTAGAAGGTCCCGGCCGCGTCGCGCGCCTCCGTCACCCCGTCGGTGTAGAGGAGGAGTTGGTCGCCGGGGGCGAACGCCACGTGGAAGGGCCGGGGGCCCTCGGTGCCGTGCGCCTCCAGGCCGAGGGGCAGCGCGTACTGGTCGGGCTCGGGGAACTCCACCGCGCCGTCCGCGCGCAGCACCATGGGCGGCGGATGCCCGTAGTTGAGGAAGACGGCGCCACCGTCCTCGCCGATCTCGGCGATCAGCGCGGTGACGAACTTCTCGCCGTCCAGCTCCCTGCTCATGGCGCGCTCCACCCGGGCGCCGACGCCGGTCAGTCCTGGCTCGTCGTGCGCCGCCTCCCGGAAGGCACCGAGGACGACCGCGACGGTCTCCACCGCTTCGAGCCCCTTGCCCTGGACATCTCCGACGATCACGCGGACGCGCCCCGCGCCGACGGCCACCTCGTACAGGTCGCCCCCGATCCGCGCCTCCGCCACCGCCGAGGTGTACGAGACGGCGACGCGCAGCGGCCCCGCCGTGCCCGGTACGGGGCGGAGCAGCGCGCGCTGGGCCACCTCCGCGATCGAGCGGACGCTGGCGAGTTCGGCCTCGCGGCGCTGCCGCATCCCGACGGCGACCAGGCTCGCCGCCGTCACCCCGGCGACCGAGGCGAACGCCGTGTAGCCGCGGCGGCTCTGCAGCAGCCCGTCGTACAGCCCGAGTGTGAGACAGCACACGAGGGCGAGGACACCGATGAAGGCGGTGCGCCGCCAGCCGCCCACGAGTCCGGCGAAGGCGGGGCCGAGCGAGAAGAGCGGCAGGAAGCCGATCTTGGGCCCGGCGATCAGCTCCACGAGCGCGACGACGGCGAGCGCCGCGAACGGGAGAACGCCCAGGACAACGGGGGTGGAGAGATCCGCGCCCGGGGTGCCGCGGCCGGTCGGCGCGCCGTCCCCCGCCCCGGTGCGGGCGCCCGCGTTCACGCCCGGAAACGCGGCGGTCACGGCGGCCGGGGCGCCGCCGGGTCTCGCGCCGGGTCCCGTGCCCGGCTTCCCGCCGGGCCGCGTGCCGGACCGGCCTTCCGGTCGGTCCTCCCGCAGCATGTCCGCTCCCGCCTCGCCCATGTTTAGACTATGCAAAGGTTCTGTTGTCAAAGCATCGCGAAAGCTCCATGAACGTCCCGTCGTTATCGAATCGACGCCGTCATCCGGCCTCTGCGGTGCCAGGAGGTGCAGGGCTGTGAAGCAGCCGTCCCCGCCGCCGGGCGTGACGCCCCCCACCGGATGGCGGCGGAAGGTGGACAGACTGCCGATCCTCCTCTACCGCGCGGGCCTCGGACCGCTGTTCGGCCGGCGGATGCTGCTGCTCATCCACACGGGCCGGTTCACGGGGCAGTCGCGCCAGGTCGTGATCGGGGTCGTCGAGCAGGAAAGGGCGCCGCGGAGCTGGACCGTCACCTCCGGCTCCGGCGCGTCGGCGCAGTGGTACCGGAACCTGCGCCACACCCCCCAGGTGACCATCCAGACCGGCCGCCGCTACCACGCGGTCACGGCCCGCTTCCCGGCCCCGGAGGAGTGCGGCCTGATCATGGAGCGGTACGCGCGCGCCAGGCCCCGCGCGGCGAGGACGCTCTGCGCGTTCCTGGGCCTCGACCCGGAGGCCGACGCAGGACCCGACGCGGACGCGGACGCCCGCCTCGCGGCGTACCGGGCGGCCGGCGAGCGGATCGCGTTCGTACGGCTGGAGGAGTCCCGTCCTTCGTTCCCGCGCCCGGCGTCCTCCCCGGCGACGGAACCGCCCGCCTCCTGAAGCGGGCCTGCGGCACGGTGTCTTGAACCGGGGCGGGCGCCCCCACGTACTACCTCCTCAAGACAGGTTGTCGCCGGACTCCGTACTTCCCCGGGCCCCGCGCGCACAGCGTTCGACGCATTTGAAGGACCGGAGGAACGATCCATGCGCTCCAGGCACCGCCCGGTGATGCTCATGGCCTGCATGCTCGCCCTACTGGCGATCAGCGCCACCGCCTGCTCCGCGCCCACCGGGAGCGTGGGCGCCGGGTCCGCCGGGTCAGCCGGGTCGGCCGGATCCGCGGGAGGCACCGGGCCCGCCGGGTCCGTCGGCTCCGACGCGCCGGAGGGGTGGCGTGAGGGCGGCTGGCGCGACTGGGACGCCTCGGACTGGGCGCGGGAGGCCGCCGCGTTCTTCAATCCGGTCATCGAGGGGCTGTGGCTCCCGGGCCGGATGCTCCAGGGCGTCAGCCCGGACCGGCCGGTGGACGGGAACTTCGAGGACGCGGGCGTCTCCGACCCGGAGCCGGAGCCTGTCGCCGCGCGGCCGGTGCCCGTCTCGTACCGCGACAGCGCCCCGGTGGTCGGCAAGCTCTTCTTCGACACCCCCGAGGGTCCCTCGGTCTGCTCCGCGACGGTGGTGTCCGACCCGGCCAACCCCGGCGCCTCCAACCTGGTGTGGACGGCGGGGCACTGTGTGCACGCGGGGGCGAAGGGCGGCTGGTTCCGCAACATCGTCTTCGTGCCGTCCTACAACGACAAGGGGCTGTCGAGCGAGGAATTGGTGGGGGTGGGCAAGAGCCGGCTCTCGCCGTTCGGCATCTGGTGGGCGGACTGGGCGCAGACCTCGCCCCAGTGGATCTCCGAGGGGACCCCGTCGGGCGGCAGCGGTTCGCCGTTCGACTTCGCCGTGCTGCATGTGAAGAAGCCGGCGGGCAGCGACTTCGCCTCGCTGGAGGAGACGGTCGGCGGGGCGTCCCGCGTCATGTTCGACGCGCCGTCGGCGACGAAGATCGCGGGGATGAGCCTCTGGGGGTATCCGGCCGCGCCGCCGTTCGACGGGGAGCGGATGTTCTCCTGCCTGGGCCGCCCCGGCCGGCTCTCGGTCCGGGACGACCAGCCGTCGCTGTACCGGGTCGGCTGCACCATGACCGGGGGCTCCTCCGGCGGCGGCTGGTTCATCGAGGACGCGCAGGGGCGGCCCGCGCTGGTGAGCAACACGTCGATCGGCCCGAGCGCCCAGACCTGGCTGGCGGGTCCGTACCTGGGCCCGGGGGCGAAGGCGATCTACGACGCCGTCAGCGACAAGTTCGCCTGAGCGGTGCGGTTTCCGGCCGGGTGAGCGGTCCGGTACGCGACGGGGCGGCGGTCCGGCACGAGGTCCGGGCAGAATCGCGGTGGCGCCGGGGCCCCGGCGTCTCCCGTACGGCCGTACGAAAGCGAGATCCGAAGGTGCCGCACATCATCGTCGAGTACACCCCGAACCTGGCCGAGGACCTGGACGTCGAGACGCTCCTCGACGTCCTGCACGAGACCGCGCTCGGCCTGGGCGTCTTCCCCCGCTGGGGCACCCGCACGCTCGCCATGCCGGCGACCGCCGCCCGGGTCGGCGACCGTCCGGGGAGCGGGCCCGCCAACGGCCATGTGCAGATCAGGCTGACGATCGCGCCCGGCCGCCCCGAGGAGCTCAGGAGCCGGATAGCGGACGAGCTCTTCGCGGCGGCGGAGAAGCACCTGGAGCCGATCGCGGCCCGCCGCCCGGTCGGCTTCCAGCTCACGATCACCGAGTTCGACGCCCCGGTCACCCGGACCGGCGGCAGCATCGCCGGCTCCCCGACCCACCGGCCGCCGCTCGACGCGTAGGCCCGTCCGGCCCCGTCCGCCGCCGAGCCCGGTGGCGGACGGGGAACCGGGGCGGGCGCGCCGGCGCCGGTCGTCGCGTCCGGAAACGTTTTGCCTGGACGGGGGGCGTCCGGGGAGACTGCGAGGACCGCACCACCGCGTCCCCCTCACCGGCCCCGAAAGCAGTCTGAGCCCTCCCCATGCACGACCGACTCACCTCCGGCCCCGCCGCCACGCCGACCGCCGGATCCACCGAATCCGCCGAACCGCTGGCCGGCGGGCTCAAGCAGCGCCATCTCACCATGCTCGGGCTCGGCGGCGTCATCGGCGCCGGGCTCTTCGTCGGCTCCGGCGCCGGGATCGCGCTGGCCGGACCCGGGATCGTCGTCTCGTACCTGATCGCGGGCGCGCTCGCGATGTGCGTGATGCGGATGCTGGGCGAGATGTCGACGGCGCTGCCCGCGTCGGGCTCGTTCTCCGTGCACGCCGAGCGCGCGCTCGGCCGGTGGGCGGGTTTCAGCGTCGGCTGGCTGTACTGGTTCCTGCTCGTCGTCGTGCTCGCCGTGGAGGCGACGGGGGCGGCGCAGATCGCGAACGGCTGGCTGCCCTCCGTACCGCAGTGGGCGTGGGTCCTGGTCTTCATGATCGTCTTCACGGGCGCGAACCTCGCCGCCGTGAAGAACTTCGGCGAGTTCGAGTTCTACTTCGCCGCCCTGAAGGTCTTCGCGATCGTCGCGTTCCTGGTCCTCGGGCTCCTCGCGGTCTTCGGTGTGCTCCCCGACACCCGCCCGGCCGGTCTCGCCAACCTCACCGGGCAGGGCGGCTTCCTCCCTCACGGCTGGCAGGGCGTGACCTCTGGGGTGCTCGCCGTGATCTTCGCCTTCGGCGGACTGGAGGTCGTCACGATCGCGGCGGCCGAGTCCGACGACCCGGTGCGCTCGGTGGCCCGCGCGGTACGCAGCGCGGTCTACCGGATCCTGTTCTTCTACGTCGGCTCGATGGCGGTCATCGTGGTCGTGCTGCCCTGGACGGCGCAGAAGGCGGGGCTCAGCCCGTACGTCACGGTCCTCGACGCGATCGGTATCCCGTCGGCCGGGCAGATCATGAACATCGTGGTGTTCGTGGCGCTGCTCTCGGCGCTCAACGCCAACCTGTACGGCTCCTCCCGGATGGTCTTCTCCCTGGCCGAGCGGGGCGAGGCGCCGAAGGCCCTGCTCAAGGTGAGCGGGTCGGGCGTGCCCCGGCGGGCGGTGCTGGCGTCGGTCGCGTTCGGGTTCGTCTCCGTCCTGCTCAATCTGAAGTGGCCCGACTCGGTCTTCCTGTACATGCTCAACGCGGTCGGCGCGGTGCTGCTCTTCGTCTGGGCGATGATCGCCGTCTCGCAGCTGAGGCTGCGCCCGCGCGTCGAGCGGGAGGCGCCGGAGCGCCTGGTCCTGCGGATGTGGCTGTTCCCCGGCCTGACCTGGGTGACGCTCGCCGCGATGGCGACGGTGTTCGTGCTGATGCTCCTCGACGACGCGGCCCGCCCGCAGCTCCTCTGGTCCCTGGGCGCGACGGCGCTCGTGCTGGCGGTGGCGGGGGTACGGGAGCTGCGCGCGCGGCGGGTGTGACCGTACGACACGGGTGATACGTATGCGAACGGGCCCCGGCCCCGCCGTCGCAGGACGGCGGGGCCGGGGCCCGGTGCGTTCGTCACCCGTCGGGCGACGCGGGTCCGGTCTAGTAGGGACCGTTCACGTTGTCGATCGAGCCGTACCGGTCGGCGGCGTAGTTGCACGCGGCCGTGATGTTGGCGACCGGGTCGTAGGCGTCCATCGCCGTACCGGGCACGTGGTACGCCTGGAACGTCGGGGCGATGACCTGGAGAAGACCCTTGGACGGGACGCCGTTCTGGGCGTTGATGTCCCAGTTGTTGATGGCGTTCGGGTCGCCCGAGGACTCCCGCATGATGTTGCGGTGGATGCCCTCGTAGCTGCCGGGGATCCCGTGCTGCGCCATGACGTCCAGCGCCTCGCGGATCCAGCCGTCCAGGTTGTCGGTGTACGTCTTCGCGACGGCCGGCTCGACCGAGCCGGTCCCGGCGGACTCCGTGCTCGTCTTCGTGCTCGTCTCCGTGGCGGTGGTCGCCGGGGCGGCCGCCTTCTTCCCGTTGACGGTCAGCTTGAGGCCGGGGTGCACGAGCGACGGGTTGGCGCCGACGGCGCTCCGGTTGTCCTCGTAGAGCTTCTGCCAGCCGCCGCTGACGGAGTGGGCCTGCGCGATCTTCGACAGGGAGTCGCCCTCGACCACGACATAGGTCGTGGCGGCGGTCTTCGGCGTGGCGGCGGGAGCCTCCGCGGCCTTGGCCGCACGGACGTGTTCCACCGTCGCGGGCGCCGCCTGGGCGGTGGCCGCGGTGACCAGCGGAATCGCGAGAGCGGCGCCCCCGGTGCCGACCGCGACGAGGCGACGGGCGAGCGAGCCGGTTCTGGGGCGGCGGTGCTTGGCGTTTCTGGGCACGACGAATTCCTCTCCGTCGCCTGCGAGGTGAGCTGTCGGGTTCGGGCTGGAGATGCCCGGCCGTACGGCGGTGCGTACGGCTTCACCCCGAGCCGTTCCGGAAATCCGGACCGGCGACTTACCTGGGTCCCCCGCTCCTGCCTTGTGACGGATTGGTGTGTGGGTCTCCGGACAGCGGCAGGATTGGGCGTTCCATCCGGATGGACGAGAACGTAAGCGAGATATCAGGACGGCACAAGTTCCGAATTTTCGGGTCAATAGCCCTTTCGAGGCCGTCCCGGGAACTCAACTTTCCTCTCCCGGGAGAGAAAGCGGCCACCTCGCCCCGCCCGTCCATCGACACTGGGGTGACACAGGTCACGAACGTAACGGAATAATCGGACAGGCAAAAGGCGTCAGAGGCTACAAGTGCCCCTAACGCCACTCAACTTCACTTAACGGTAAATACCGACAAAACGCCCTTATGGGTCACTGTCGGGCGGGAGGATCCGATCGCCCTCCGACCCGACTCCCCGACAACTGGGAA
This sequence comes from Streptomyces sp. NPDC056987, assembly GCF_042673865.1. Classification (NCBI taxonomy): domain Bacteria; kingdom Bacillati; phylum Actinomycetota; class Actinomycetes; order Kitasatosporales; family Streptomycetaceae; genus Streptomyces; species Streptomyces sp. NPDC056987. The sequence continues at coordinate 100,216 of NZ_JBHURV010000017.1, read as the reverse complement.
CGCCCGGCGGGAATTGAACCGGAAGGCCTCCGAATTCACCGGGCGATTCTTTCTTCTGACGGCCTGTCGCCTCACGGCACGCCTTCGCACCGCATCCTCGTTCACTCCGCATGCTCATTCCGCCGCTGCAAAAGGCGGGGCATGAGCGCGGCAATTCCTCATCTCACCAAGCAGGGACGCTTGCTGTCGAACTCCCAGTCCCGCACCAGAAATCGCATCGCCGCCGCGTCGTCCCGGCCGGAGAGGTTCTTCTCCAGGTACAGCTCGTGGGCGGCGAGGAGCCGGTCCATGTCGAGTTCGACGCCGAGCCCCGGGGTGTCGTCGACGGCGACCTCGCCGGCGACGATGCGCGGGGGCTCCACGGTCAGCCGCTCCAGGCCCTCCTGCCAGATCCAGTGGGTGTCCAGGGCGTTGTACTCGCCGGGGGCGGCGGCCCCGCAGTGGGCCATCATGGCCAGCGAGATGTCGAAGTGGTTGTTGGAGTGGCAGCCCCATGTCAGCCCCGTCGCATGGCAGAGCTGGGCCACCCGCACCGACCCCTGCATGGTCCAGAAGTGCGGGTCGGCGAGCGGGATGGAGACCGACTGGAGCGCCATCGCGTGGGTGAGCTGGCGCCAGTCCGTCGCGACCATGTTGGTCGCGGTGGGCAGGCCGGTGGCCCGGCGGAACTCCGCCAGGATCTCCCGGCCCGAGAAGCCGTCCTCGGCTCCGCACGGGTCCTCGGCGTACGCGAGCGTGCCGAGCAGGGGCCGGCACAGTTCGACCGCTTCCCGCAGCGACCAGGCCCCGTTGGGGTCAAGGGTGATCCGCGCCCCGGGGAAGCGTTCCTTCAGCGCGCGTACGGCCTTGACCTCCTCCGCCCCCGGCAGGACACCGCCCTTGAGCTTGAAGTCCCGGAAGCCGTACCGCTCGTACGTCGCCTCCGCCTGCCGGACGATCGACTCCGGGGTCAGCGCCTCCTCGCGGCGGACGCGGTACCACTCGACGTCCGCGCCGGGTTCCCGGACGTACTCCAGGTCGGTCCTGCCGGGGTCGCCGACGTAGAAGAGGTAGCCGAGGACCCGTACCGCGTCACGCTGCTTGCCGTCCCCGAGCAGCGCGGCCACCGGCACCTCCAGGTGCTGGCCCAGCAGGTCGAGGAGGGCCGATTCGACGGCCGTCACGGCGTGCACCGCGGTGCGCAGGTCGAAGGTCTGCTCCCCGCGCCCGCCCGCGTCACGGCCGCCGAACCGCTCCCCCATGGCCCGCAGTACCCGCTTGTGGTCGCCCAACCTGCTCCCGACGACGAGGGGTTGGGCCTCGCGCAGGGTACGGGTGATGCGCTCACCGCCCGGCACCTCGCCCACACCGGTCCGGCCCTCGGAGTCCTGGACGACCAGGACGTTGCGGGTGAAGTACGGGGCGTGCGCGCCGGAGAGGTTGAGTGCCATGGAGTCACGGCCTGCCACCGGATACACGGAGAAGCCGGTGACGACGGGCTGGCTCATGGGGCGAGTCCTTCCAGGATCCGGATGGTACGGGGCGGTTCCGAGAGCGGGGGTGCAGGGGCACGGGCAGGGGGCGGAGGGCAGATGCCGGAGAGTGGATGTCAGCGGATGTCAGATGTTGAGGATGTCCAGGACGCGTTCCAGGAGGAGCACGCCCCCGAGTCCGAGGACGGAGAGCACGGTCGTATAGGTGGTCCGTGCCTTGATCGCCTCGACGACCGACAGGTTGAAGTACTCCTTGAACATCCAGAAGCCCGGGTCGTTGACGTGCGAGAAGGCGATCGAGCCGCAGGAGACGGCCAGCACCATGACCTCGGGCGGCACCCCGCTGCCCGCGAGCAGCGGCAGCACCACGCCGGACGCCGTGACGACGGCGACGGTCGCCGAGCCCAGGGCGACCCGGAGGATCACGGCCACGAGCCAGGCGAGGACGACCGGCGAGATGGACCAGCCGTCGGTGACGTCCTTGATGTAGTCCGATATGCCGCCGTCGACCAGGACCTGCTTGAAGGCCCCGCCGGCGCCGATCACCAGCAGGATCATCGCCATCGCCTGGGCCGCTCCCCGGCATGAGGCGCTGACCTCCGACAGGCTCCGGCCGATCCGCGGCCCGAACGCCCAGATCGCCACGACCAACGTCAGCAGCAGGGCGATCGGGGCCGAGCCGATGAAGGCGACGAAGTGCGTGAGCGGGGTCTGTGCCGAGGTGGCCATGTCGGTGACAGCGGCGCCCGCGATCAGCACGACGGGCAGCAGGGCGACCGCCAGCGACCAGGCCGTGCCCGGCATCTCCTCTTCCTCGAAGACGCGTTCGCTCACCAGGCCCTTGGGCACGGAGGGGTTCATGGCCCGGACGAACGCGAGCCGCGGCCACACCAGGGCGATGACCGCGCCGATCGGCACGGCGATGAACAGACCGTAGAACAGGGTCAGTCCGACGGAGGCGTGGAAGGTCGAGGCCACCGCGGTCGGCCCCGGGTGCGGCGGCAGGAAGCTGTGCATGGTGGACAGGGCGATGGACATCGGCAGCCCGACCCACAGGAGGTTCGCCCGGGTGACGCGTACGAGCGTGAAGACGACGGGCACGATGATGACGAAGGCCACCTCGTAGAACATCGTGACGCCGATGAGCATGGCCGTCGCCACCATCGCCACCTGCACCCCGCGGGTGCCGCAGACGGCGAGGAGCCGGGTGGCGATGCGCTGGGCGGCGCCGGAATCCCCCATCACCCGGCCGACCATCGCGCCGAGCCCGATGGTGAGCATCGTGTCGCCGATCTGTCCGCCGATGCCCTCGGAGAGGACGTCCGCGATCTCCGTGAGGGGAATGCCCTGGACGACGGCGACCCCGACGGCGACGAGCAGGAGGGCGGCGAAACCGTTCAGCTTGAGCCGTGTCATGAGGAAGAGCAGGACCAGGACGCTGATCCCTACGACGACAAGTGGCATGGGTCAGTTCCCCTTTGAACTGTGCGCCGAACTGTGCACCGGGCAAGCGGATGAACCGTGCGGTGGAGCAAGGGGTGTGAACGCGGGCGGACCGCGCCCCACGGCGGAGCGGGGATCAGTGCTTTGTCTCTATATAAGGACGTCGTCCACGTACAAGAACAGAGGCTAGAGAGGCTAGAGAGGTGAGCCCCACGGGGTCAATGGGTCTGCGGCGACGGATTGACCTTCGGCGCCCGTCCCCGTCGATGCCCATCCCCGTCGGCTCCCGCCGCCCTCGGTTGCTCCTGCCCGGCCCACGGGCCCATGGTGGAAGGACCGAGGCGAGGGCGGTTGTGCACGATGACGCGATCGGAGGCCGCCGGTGGCGACCGGGCGGCGTGGCCGGAGGATCCCGCCACGGAAACCGCCACGGCGAGGGTCACCGTGGATCCGCGCGGGATCGTCACCGGCTGGAACGAGGCGGCGCGGCGGCTGCTCGGCTACCGGTCCTCAGAGGTCGTCGGACGGGCCGCCGCCGGGCTGCTGGCCACGGAACCGCACCCGGGGACGGTGCGCGCCCTGCGAGCGCTGCCGCGGTGGAACGGGACGGTGACGCTCCGCCACCGGGACGGCCGCGCCCTCCCCGTGAGCCTGCTGGCCCACCACCGGATGCCGGACCGCGCGGGCGGCGAGGGGGCTGACGGAAGGGGCGGAGGCTCCGGCCGTGACGGCGGATGGCTCCTGGTCTCCGCGCCGGCCGGCCCGCCGGCGCCGCTGCCCGCCGAGGCGCTGGCGATGTGGGCGTTCACCCAGTCCCCGGCCACGATGGCGCTCTACGACACCGGTCTGCTGCTGCGGCTGGCCAACCAGGACATGGAACGCGTGATGGGTCTGCCCGAGGAGGCTATGCGGGGCCTGCGCGTCTCGGAGATCGTGGCGGATCCGCAGGGCGACCGGACGGAACAGCTCATGCGCCGGGTGCTGGCGACCGGCGCGCCGCAGCAGGGGCAGGTGGCGCTGCGGCTGGCGGGCCACGAGCGGGAGAGCGTCTGGGCGCTCTCCCTCGTCCCGGTGCGGGACACCGCGGGAACGGTGCGGGGCGTGCTCCTCTCGGCGCGGGACATGACCGAGGAACACCTGGCCAGGGAGCGGCTGGTGCTCCTCAACGACGCCAGCCTGCGGATCGGCAGCACCCTGGACCTCGCCCGCACCGCGGAGGAGCTCGCCGACGTGGCCGTCCCGCAGCTCGCCGACTTCGTCACCGTCGACCTGCTCCCCTCCATCGAGGGCGGCGGCGACCCGCGCGCCGGTGCCCCGAGCGGCCCCGTCCTGCTCCGCCGGGTCGCCGTCCGCTCCGTACTGGCGGGCTGTCCCGAGGCCGTGGTCCCACGCGGCGCGGTGGCCACATACCCGGGCGGCTCACCCGTGGCGGAGTGCCTGGCCACGGGCCGGCCGCTGATCCGGGAGCTGACCGACCGCGTGGTGGCCGGGTGGGAGCGCGAGGACCCGGAGCGGGCCGCGCGGGTGCGGCGGTACGGCATCCACTCGGTGCTGGCCGTGCCGATGCGGGCCCGCGGCATCACCCTCGGCGTGGCCGTCTTCACCCGCCACCGGCGCCCGGAGCCCTTCACCCCGGACGACCTGCTCCTGGGTGGGGAGATCACCGCCAGGGCCGCGGTGTGCGTCGACAACGCCCGCCGGTACGCCCGCGAGCGCCGGACCTCCCTCACCCTCCAGAGCAGCCTCCTGCCGGCCCGGCCGCCCCGGCAGGCCGCCGTCGAGGTCGCGTCCCGCTACCTGCCCGCCGGCACCCAGGCGGGCGTCGGCGGCGACTGGTTCGACGTGATCCCCCTCTCCGGCGCCCGGGTCGCCCTCGTCGTCGGTGACGTGGTCGGCCACGGCATCCGGGCCTCGGCCGCCATGGGCCGGCTGCGCACCGCCGTCCGCACCCTGGCCGACGTCGACCTCCCGCCCGACGAACTCCTGACCCATCTGGACGACCTCGTCATCCGCCTCTCCGCCGAGGCCGGCGGCGACAACGGCGCCGGTGCCACAGGCGATACGGGCGACACCGGCGCGACGTGCCTGTACGCCGTCTACGACCCGGTCTCCCGGCGCTGCTCCCTGGCGCGCGCCGGCCATCTCCCACCCGCGCTGGTGACCGCCGCGGGCGCCGTGGAGTTCCCCGACGTCCCGGCGGGCCCGCCGCTGGGCCTCGGCGGCCTGCCCTTCGAGACCACCGAGCTGGAGCTGCCCGAGGGATCCGTCCTGGTGCTCTACACCGACGGTCTCGTCGCGTCCCGTGACCGCGACCTCGACGAGAGCCTCGGCACGCTGCGCGAGGTGCTGGCCCGTCCCGCCCCGTCCCTGGACGCCACCTGCGACGCCGTGCTCCGCGCGCTCCTCCCGGACCGCCCGGCCGACGACGTGGCCCTGCTGATGGCCCGTACCCGTGCCCTGGACGCGGCCCATGTCGCCACCTGGGAGGTTCCGCACGACGCCGCCGCCGTCGCGGAGACCCGGAAGAACGCCTGCCGCCAACTGGCCGCCTGGGGCCTGGACGAGGCGGCGTTCGTGACCGAGCTGGTGGTCAGCGAGCTGGTCACCAACGCCGTCCGGTACGGCGACGCCCCCGTCAGGCTCCGGCTGATCCGCGACAGCGACCTCGTCATCGAGGTCTCCGACGGCAGCAGCACCACCCCCCACCTGCGCCGGGCCCGCACCTTCGACGAGGGCGGCCGCGGACTGCTCCTCGTCGCGCAGCTCACCCAGGGGTGGGGCACCCGCCAGACGTACACCGGCAAGACGATCTGGGCGGAGCAGAGCCTCTCCGCCGGCTGACCGGGCCGGTCACGTGGAGAGGCCCACCCGTGCCGTGGAGACACCGACGATCAGTTCGGTGGCGACGCGCACCCGGCGGGCGCGCTTGGGCGGGTTCGGCTCCTGGAGCAGGCGTACCGCCTCGGTACCCGCCTCTTCGAGCGGGACCCGCAGCGCCGTGGTGTCGGGCCGGTCCGTGCTGATCGCGGTCAGATCGTCCGACGCGGCCAGACTGATGTCACCGGGGACCCGCACCCCGGCGTCGCGCAGCCCCAGGCGCAGGCCGATCAGTAGGTAACTGCTGTACGCGACCACGGCGGTGACGGCCCGTTCGGCGGCGATGTGTTCGGCGACGGCCAGTCCCGCGTCGATCCGGGGGGCGACGGGGCCGAGGACCGTGAGGTCGACGCCGCCCCGGTCGGCCGCCTCCTCGACGGCGGTGGTGCGGCGTTCGGCCATCCACGAGCCCTCCGGGCCGCCCACATAAGCGATGGAACGGTGGCCGAGGCCCGCCAGGTGCGTCACGATGTCCGCGACGCCGCCGGGGGTGTCGATCAGGACGCCGGGCACCGAGGGCACCGTACGGTCCACGGTGACGGCCGGCAGCTTCGCGGTGAAGGCCCTGATCACCGGGTCCGGGCTCACAGGGGCTATGAAGACGAGCCCGTCGACGCGGGAGGCGAGCTGCCCCGCCAGCTTCTCCTCGCTGCTCCGGGAGCCCTCCGAGACGGCGAGCAGGATGTTGTCGCCGTCCTGCGACAGCGCCCGCTGCACCCCGGTCACGATGGGGGCGAAGTAGGGATTGGCGAGGCTCGGGACGAGCACGCCGGTCAGGCCGGTCCGGCCGGTGGTCAGCGCGCGGGCGCTGGCGTTGAACTCGAACCCCATGGCCTCGGCGGCGGCCCGTACCCGCTCGCGCGTACCCGCCGCGACCATGCCGGGCCTGCTCAGCGCGCGGGACGCGGTCGCCGTGGACACCCCCGCCGCGCGTGCCACGTCCGACAGCCTCACCATCTCCGCCCCCAGGGTGTGCGTAACGGGATCTTTACACGAGCGCGTTGACGCTTCGATTCCAGCGTGAGTATCGTCCCCCACTGCCGGTTGCTGCAACCGGTTGCAGCAACCGGTTGTAGGAAACTCCGAACAGAAACATCCGGCAGAAACATCCGACACAGATCCAGAGAGGAGGCGTGGCCGTGTCCCGGAAGGCCACCCTGGGGCTGCTGCTCGCGCCCGGCCTGGCCCTGCTGGCCTTCGGCTTCGCGTTCCCCTTCGTCACCACGCTCTTCGCGCCGCCCGCCGCCGAGGACCCCGATGTCGTCGGCACCCTGGGCTCGCTGCTCACCGACGGCTACGTCCTGGGCGTCCTCGCCCGGACCGTGCGCGTGGCCGTCACCGTCACCGTCGTCTGTCTGCTCTTCGGCTTCCCGACGGCCTATCTCATCTCCCGCGCCCCGAAGAGCCGCCAGGGTCTGCTGCTCGCGCTCGCGGTCTTCCCGCTGCTGCTCAGCACGGTCGTACGGACCTTCTCCTGGCTGGTCATCCTCGGCCGCAACGGCATCATCAGCGATGTCGTCCTGGCGACCGGGCTCACCGACAGCCCGCCGGAGCTGCTGTACACGGAGTTCGCCCTGGTCGCCGGTCTCACCCAGCTCTTCATGCCGCTGATGATCCTGACCTCGTACAGCTCGCTGTCGCACATCGATCCCGGTCTGGAGGACGCCGCCCGCGGTCTCGGCGCGAGCCCCGGCCGGGCCTTCCGGCAGATCGTGCTGCCGCTCGCGGTGCCCGGCGTCCTGGTCGGGGCGACGCTGGTGTTCGCCGGGGCGGTCACCGCCTTCACCACGCCGCTGCTGCTCGGCGGCTCCCGTAACCGGACCCTGGCGACCCTGCTGTACGACTACGCGAACGTGAAACTCGACTGGAACGGGGCGGGCGCCGTCGCCCTGCTCATGACCGTACTGGTGCTCGTGGTCGGCTGGGCCTCGGGCAGGATATCGGCGAAGGTGGCCACGTCGTGAAGCAAGGTGGCCGCGTCGTGAAGCCCCGACGCCCCGTACTCACCCTCCTGGCCACCCTGGCCATGGCCTTTCTGCTCGGGCCGATCCTGCTCGTCGTCGCCATCGGCTTCTCGTCCGGGGACACCGTCGAGTTCCCGCCGTCCGGGCTCTCCACCCGCTGGTTCGAGCAGGCGCTCTCCAACGCCGCCTTCCAGCAGGGGCTGCTGACCAGTCTGCTGGTGGCCGCGGTGGCGACCCTGCTCGCGCTGGTGCTGGGCATCCCGGTGGCCCTGGCCGTGCAGCGCCACCGCTTCCGCGGCCGCAAGGCGGTGGAGAACCTCTTCCTCTCCCCCGCGATCGTCCCCGAACTCGTCCTGGGCTTCGCCCTCTTCCAGCAGCTCATGGTGACCCTGCGGATCACCGCGCTCGGCGCGCTGCTGATCGGCCACACCGTCCTGCTGCTGCCGTACGCGGTCCGGGTCACCGGCGCCTCGCTGGCCCTCTCGGACCCGGCCCTGGAGGAGGCGGCCCGCGGCCTCGGCGCCGGGCCGCTGCGGACGTTCTTCTCGATCACCCTGCCCGTGATGGCACCGGGCATCGTCTCGGCGTCCGTGCTGTCCTTCCTCACCTCGTTCAACAACGTCCCGCTCTCGCTGCTGCTCAAGGGACCGGGAATCTCCACCCTGCCCGTCGAGATGCTCAACTACGTCGAGTTCTCCTACGACCCGGTGGTGGCCGCGGTGAGCACCCTGCTGCTCGCCGCCACGGTCGGCGCGGCCCTGCTGACGGAACGCCTCGTCGGCTTCAACAAGGTCTTCGGCCGATGAGCGCGGCGGACGACAACAGGAGCGACCGGAGCGATCAGAGCGACCGGTGCGACAGGAGTACTTCGATGAAGCCAGTGGTTCAACTCGAATCGGTCCACCGGGAGTTCGGCGGGACCGCGGCGGTCCGGGATCTCGATCTGACCGTGCGCCGCGGTGAGTTCACCGCGCTCATCGGCCCCAGCGGCTGCGGCAAGACCACCACCCTGCGCATGATCGCCGGGTTCCTGGAGCCCACCGCCGGCCGCATCCTGCTGGAGGGCGAGGACGCCACCCGGCTCCCGGCGGAGCGCCGCAACATCGGCATGGTCTTCCAGTCGTACGCGCTCTTCCCGCACATGACCGTGGAAAGGAACGTCGCCTTCGGTCTGAAGATGCGGGGCGTCCCGGACGGCGAGCGGCGCACCCGGACGGGCGAGGCGCTGGAGATGGTCGGCCTCTCCCACCTCTCCGGCCGCAAGCCGAAGCAGCTCTCCGGCGGCCAGCAGCAGCGCATCGCGCTCGCCCGCGCCATCGCCGTACGCCCCTCCGTCCTGCTCCTGGACGAGCCGCTGTCCAACCTCGACGCGCGGCTGCGGATCCAGATGCGCCAGGAGCTCGCCCGTATCCAGCAGGAGACCGGGCTCACCGCGATCCTCGTCACCCATGACCAGGAGGAGGCGCTGGAGCTGGCCGACAGCATGGTCATCCTCAACCAGGGGACCGTCGCCCAGCAGGGCGCCCCGCGCGAGGTGTTCCGCGCCCCCGCGAGCCGCTTCGTCGCCGAATTCCTCGGCTACGACAACTTCGTCGAGCTGCCGGACGGCCGTACGGTCACCATCCGGCCGGAGCACGTCGAGGTGCTCGCCCCCGAATCCCCCGCGCCCGCCGGGGGCACCACGGTCGACGCCACCCTGACCGCCGTACGGTTCCGCGGCACCGACTGTGTCGTCACCGCCGAGTCCCAGGGCCGCACCGTCCTGGCCACCAGCACCGACTTCGGGCTGAGCGCCGGGCGCCGGGTGCGCCTGCACCTCCCCGCCGAACACGCCGTAGACCTCCCCGCCGAGCCCGCCGGGGACGTCCCCGCGACGCACGCCGTGGACCTTCCCGCGACGCACGCCGCGGACCTCCCCCCGAGCCAGGAGACTCCCACGCCATGAGGCGACTCGCCGTCACCACCGCCGCCACCCTGCTGATCCTGCCGCTGGCCGGCTGCGCCGGCTCCGCCGCCGGAGAGCAGGATCCCAAGAAGCTGACCGTCTCCACCTTCGGTTTCGGCGCCGACCTGTTCGAGAAGAACATCGTCAAACCGTTCGAGAAGGAGACCGGCATCGAGGTCGAGATCGAGAGCGGAGCCAACGCCGAGCGGCTCACCAAGCTCAGGATCAACCGCTCCAACCCGACGGTCGACGTCGTCATGATCTCCGACCTGTTCGCCCGGATGGGCCGCGAGCAGGGGCTGTTCGACAAGGTCGACGCGTCGGCCCTGCCCAACCTGGCGAAGATCCACGACTTCGCGAAGGACGAGGACGGCTACGCCCCCGCGTACACCTACCAGTTGCTCGGCATGCTCTACCGCACCGACAAGGTCGACAAGGCACCCGGCGTCAAGGACCTGTGGGACGCCGGGAACAAGGGCAGGATCGCCCTCCCCGACATCTCGACCAGCGCCGGGGTGCCCTTCCTCTACAGCACCGCGGCGACCTACGGCTCCGGCCCCGGGGACACCGACACGGCGTTCGAGAAGCTCGCCGCCAACTCCCCCAACGTACTGAAGTACTTCAACCGCAGCACCGAACTCGTCAGCCTGCTCGACCGGGGTGAGGTGGAGATGGCCCCGGCCCTCGACCTCTTCGCCATCGACTCGGTCACGGCGGGCAAGCCGATCGCCTGGGCCCCCCTCGACAAGGGGCGTTACGTGGTCTCCAACACCGCGCAGCTGGTGAAGGGCGCCCGCAACAAGGCGGGAGCGGAGAAGTTCATCGACTACCTGCTGTCGAAGGAGGTCCAGGAGAAGGCCGCGGCCACCTTCCACGACAAGCCGGTCAACAAGGACGCCACGATCCCGGCGGCGATCACCGAGGTGGTGGGCGAGGCGGCCGCCGACCCGGCGGCGAACGGCTTCACCACCCCCGATCTGAAGCTGGCCGCCGAGAACAACGACAAGTGGGTCGACCGCTTCCAGCGCGAGGTGTCCGGATGAGCCACCCGCAGACGTCCGGCTCCGAGACGGACCGCTCCGAGACGGCCCTCCCGGAGACCTCGGAGACGACGCGCCCGGAGCCCGTCGTCATCGACTGCGACCCCGGCATCGACGACGCCGTCGCCCTGCTGCTGGCCTTCGCCTCGCCCGAACTCGACGTCACCGGCATCACCACCGTCGCCGGGAACGTGGGCATCGGACAGGTCGTCGACAACGCGCTGCGCCTCTGTGATCTGATCGGCGCGGAGCCGGACCTGCCGGTGGCGCGCGGCCATGCGGGCCCCCTCGCCCGCGCCGTCCGGGTCCCGGACGAACCCGTGCACGGCGAGGGCGGGCTCGGCGGCGTCCGGCTGCCCCCGTCGGCGCGGACGGCGCACCCGGACCACGCCGTCGCCTGGCTCGCGGCGCGGTTGCGCGCCTGTCCGCCCGGCGGCCTCACGCTGATCGCCACCGCGCCGCTCACCAATGTCGCGGCGCTGCTGCACGCCCACCCGGAGGCCGCCCCCGCGATCAAGGAGATCGTGGTGATGGGCGGGGCGGCCTTCGCCCCGGGCAATGTCACGCCGTCGGCCGAGTTCAACTTCTTCGCCGATCCCGAGGCGGCCCGGTTCGTGACCGAGGCCGGGGTGCCGCTGCGGATCGTCGGACTCGACGTGACCCGCGCGGCGCTGACGACGCGGTCCGACATCGACCGGCTGCTGGCCGACGGCGCGCCGGTCACCGGCGCGGCGGGCCGGATGCTCGACCATCTGGCCACGCGGTACGCGCGGCGCCACGGCGTCGACGCCTGCGCGGTCCACGACGCGCTGGCGGTGGCCGCCGCCGTACGCCCGGACCTGATCGAGTGGACCGACGCATGGGTGACGGTGGAGTGCGGGGGTGAGTTCTCCCGCGGCAAGCTGATCGCCGATGTGCACGGCCGCACCGGGTTCGCGCCCAACGCCAAGGTGGCCACCGGGGTGGACGCCGACGCCTTCCGCGCCTTCCTGATCTCCCGGCTGCTGCGTACGTACGGGGCCGACGCGCCCCGGAGCGGGCCGCCGGCCGCCCCGGCCTGATCCGCCGCGCACGCCCCGGGCTCGCCGCGCCGATGCCCCTGCGCACGCCGCGCCGATGCCCCCGCGCCCACCGAAGCCGACGACCGAAGCTGTCGACCGAAGCCGGCCGACCGAACGAGAGAACCCTCGATGCCTGCGCCCAGCCACTGCGACCTGCTGATCCGCGGAGCCCGCGTGGTCTCCGTACACACCGGGGAACTGACCGCCGCCGATGTCGCGATCACCGGCGACCTGATCCGCGCCCTGCTCCGTCCCGGCACGCGGATCGAGGCCGCGCGCGTCATCGACGCCGACGGGCTGCTGGTGGCTCCCGGCTACATCGACGCGCACATGCACATCGAGAGCTCGCTGCTCGCCCCGCGCGAGTTCGCCAGGATCACGCTGCCCCGCGGCACCACGACGGTCCTCGCCGACCCGCACGAGATCGTCAACGTCGCCGGGCGCGCGGCCATGGCGTGGATGATCGAACAGGGCCGTGGCGCCCGGCAGTCCATGCACTGGGCGGTGCCCTCCTGCGTACCGGCCCTGGAGGGGTTCGAGACGGCGGGGGCCGCGCTCGGCGCCGACGACATCGCCGAGATGCTGGACTGGGAGGGAGTCACCACGCTCGGCGAGGTGATGGACTACCGGGCCGTGGTCGACGGCGGCGAGCGGATGCGCGAGATCGTCGCCGCGGCCCGCGCCAAGGGCGTACGGCTGGACGGGCACTGCCCGAACCTGTCCGGTGACGACCTGGGCGAGTACCTGTGGGCGGGCATCGACTCCGACCACACCAAGAACTCCCCGGAGGTCGCGGTCGAGAAGGCCCGGCTCGGAATGCTGCTGATGCTCCAGGAGAAGTGCCTCACCCCGGAGCTGGTGAGCAGCCTCGCCGCGCTGCCCGTCCTGCCCGACTTCTGCCTGGTCACCGATGACCTCGCGGCCGACGCCATCGTCGGGCGCGGCCACCTCGACCACATCGCGCGGGTCGCCGTCGGCGCCGGGATGGACCCGATGACGGCGCTGCGCGCGCTGACCCTGCACCCGGCCCGCCGCCTCGGCCTGGACGACCGGGGCGTGGTGGCGCCCGGCCGGCGCGCGGACCTGGTGCTCCTGCGCGACCTGGCCGACTTCACCCCCGTCACGGTCGTCTGCGGCGGTGAGCCGGTCGAGGAGAGCGCCCCCGCCGAACTCTCCGGCAACCCGTTCGCCGACTCCGTCCACCTCGACCCGCTGGCGGCGGACGACCACGAGTGGACCGTGGACCTGCCGGACGGCGAGCACACCTTCCGGGCCCTGCGGGTCAATCCGGTGGACACCTTCACCGAACCGGCCGAGGTCGTCCTGCCCGTACGCGACGGCGTCGTGCGCTGGGAGGGCCGGACGGCGGTGCTCACCGTCTTCGAACGCCACCACCGCAGCGGGCGGCGCGCGACGGCGCCGGTGGTCGGCTTCGACCTGTCCGACGGGGCGGCGGCCACCACGTACGCGCACGACAGCCACAACCTGACGGTGGTCGCCACGACCGCCGCGGCAATGCGTGAGGCCGCCAACCGGGTCATCGGCTCGCACGGCGGGATCTGTGTGGTCGCGGCGGGCCGGGAGCCGGTGCATCTGCCGCTGCCGGTGGCCGGGGTCCTCTCCGACCGCCCGGCCGAAGAGGTCGCGCGGGGGGCGGCCGCGATCCGCGACGCCCTGCACGACTGGGGCTGGGCGCACCGGAACGCGTTCATGTCCCTCTCGACCATGACGCTGCCGGTCTCCCCGCAGGTGAAACTGACGGACCTGGGGCTGGTCCGGGTGGTCGACCGCGCCTGGGAGCCCGCCGTCCTGAGCTGAGCCGGCCGTCCTGAGCTGAGCACGGCGCCGGCCGCTACGGCCCCGGCGCCCGCTCCCTTGGTTCTCCTGGCCGTGCCTCAGTCGAGGAGGCGGAAACCGTGGCCGGTACGGGTGATACGGCCGCCCGGGAAGTGGGTCGGGTGTACGGCGGCGCCGGTGTCCGCGGCCCAGTCAAGCACGCGGGCGCGGGAGGCGCGGGCCTGCGCCGGGTCGAGGCAGAAGAAGCTGTTGGTGGCCGGTTCGAGCAGCTGGGCCGGGTTGTGCAGGAGGTCTCCCAGGAAGACGGCCCGGTCGCGGAGTTTCAGCACGGACGCGCCGGGGGTGTGGCCCGGCGCGGACTCCAGGACGAGGTCGCGGTCGACACGGTGCCGCTTCCCGCGCCACAGCACCGCCTGTCCGGCTGCGATCACCGGCGTGACGCTGTCCTCGACGGCCGGGTCGTCGCGGAAGTGCTCGTAATCCGCCTCCGGGAACAGGTACGTGGCGTTGGGGAAGGTCGGCACCCACCTTCCCCTGTCCAGCCGGGTGTTCCATCCGACGTGGTCGGTGTGGAGGTGGGTGTTGATCACGAGGTCCACCTTCTCGGGGCGGATGCCCAGGAGTTCGAGATACCGGGACTTCTGCTGGTGGAAGTCCGGGGACCCGGGGCGCTCCTTGTCGTTGCCGATCCCCGTGTCGACCAGGACGACCCGGTTGTTCCGGCGCAGGACCCAGGTCAGCGACCGGGTGACCAGCCGGCCCTCGGCGGGGTCCCAGAACTCGGGGTGCGCGTCCCAGAACTCCTGCGGCAGGTCGGGGAACATCACGGTCGGCTGCCTGGTGTGCCAGGTCTTCTCGACCACGTGACGCACGGTGCGGGCGGCCTTTTCCGGTCCGCCTGGACGCGGGGCGGCGTTCGCCCGTGTCGCCGCGCCGAGCGCGAGCGCGGTCATGCCGCCGACCATGCTCCGTCGTGATACCTGCCGCATGGGTTGTCCTTCCGGGGGAGTTCGGGTTGGCAGCGCCGTCGGCACCCGGGCGCCGACGCGCCGCGCGGGGCGGCGGCCGGGCGGATGCGCCGGACGAGCCGGGGCGTGCCCTGCTCGTGGACGCTGCTCGCAGGCCCGAGTCTGCCGCTGCCCGCCTGATCCAGCCTGCCCCTGTCAGGAGCAGGCTGGATCAGGCCACCCTGCCGGTACGGCTACTGCCCCTCCCGGCAAACATTGCCGGTCGCGGCACTAGTTGCCGGCGAGGGCCCGGCCGGCGTCGCGGGCGGCGGCCCGGGCCTGGGTGTGCTGCTCCTCGGCGAGGTCCCGCAGGCTCTCCATGGCCGGGTTGGTGGCCGCGAGGGTCAGCTCACGCTTGACGAGGGTGAGGTCGGCCTGCCAGATGTCGCCGACCACGCGCTCCAGGTACGGGGTGGAGTGGTCCCAGCCCTCGCGCGGGGTGCCGGGGCCGTAGCCGCCGCCGAGGGTGGTGACCAGAAGAGTAGGGGTGCCCTTCAGCAGCGGGGTGGTGGGACCCGCGCCCGCGATGACCAGGTCGGCCCAGGTCTTGAAGTGCTGCGAGACGCCGTAGTTGTAGAGCGGCACGGCCAGGATCACGGTGTCCGCGTTCTCCAGCTCCCCGGCCAGCTCGGCGGCGAGGGCGAGCGCCTCGCGCTGCCCCGGGGTGTGGTCCGCCTCGGGGGTGAACCCGGCGGTGGTGGCGTGGGCCCAGGCGTCCGAGGGCAGCGGGTCGGTGCCCAGGTGGCGCCGGGTGATGGTGCCCTGGGGGTGCCCGGCGGTCCACTCGGCCTCGGCGAGGTCGGCGAGCTGGGCGCTGTGGGAGACACCGGGCAGGATGCTGGCGTCCAGGCGGAACAGGTTCATGTACGTGGCTCCTTGAGGCGGCGGTCCGCGACTGCGGGCATGGCGGGGTACGGCGGCCCGGTTGTCGTCCGGCGCCGTGCGACACTCGCCAGCATAAACGGACTTCACCCCGGTTATATTTCGGAAGGGTAGATTGGCCATGTGAACCGGCCTGTAGTGCCCTTCGGGAAGCCGCGTGGGGAACGTGCCGACGCGGTGCGCAATCGCGAGCACCTGCTGGAGACGGCGCGCGAGATGATCGCGGAGCACGGCGTGGAGAAGCTGACCATGGACGGCCTGGCCGAACGCGCCGGGCTGGGCAAGGGCACCGTCTTCCGCCGCTTCGGCACCCGCGCCGGAATCTTCCGCGCCCTGCTGGAGGACGACGAGCGGCGCTTTCAGGAGCAGGTGATGTCCGGCCCGCCGCCGCTCGGGCCGGGCGCCGACCCCAAGGACCGTCTGATCGCCTACGGCCGCGCCCGTATCCCCTTCCTCCTGCACCACCACGCCATGGCACGGGCCGCGATGGAGCGGGGCGGGCCGACGCCCGAGAGCGGGATCAACCTGACCCGGCTCCACATCCGTATGCTCCTCGGCCGGACCCGCGGGGACATGCCCGAGCTGGACAGCCTCACCCTCCAGCTCGCGGCGGCGCTGGAGGGCCCCCTGCTGCTCTACGTGTCCGCGGCCGCACCCACCGCACCACCGGACCCGGACACCGCCCGCCATCTCGTCAACAGCTGGCAGGCGCTCATCGAATGCGTCACCGGACGACACCGCGCGAGCCCGACCCCGGACGAGCCCGACGCGGTGCCCGAGTCCTAGCAACTGCCGTTCGACACCTGCAGCCCCTTGCCCGCTCCGGCCGTCCGGCTCACGATGTTCGGCACGCAGGCCGTCGCGTCGAGGCTGTAGGAGTACGGGATGCTGATCGTCGTGTTGGACTGCGGGTTGGGCCCGGCGGGCTTGTTCTCGCTACTGGGAGCGGACCAGGTCACATTGTCGAAGGTGTTGCCGGCGACCTGCCAGTAACCGACCGTGTCGGTGTAGAAGGTGCCGAGGACGTCCTTGGAGTCCTCGAAGTAGTTGTTGTCCACCTTGGCCCGGGCCCCGGCACGGGAGTTGATGCCGGAATCGTTGAGCCGCACGTAGTGGTTGTTGTACATGTGGGCGATGCCGCCCCGCAGCAGGGGCGCGCGGGAGTCGATGTTCTCGTACCGGTTGTGGTGGTACGAGATGAAGCCGTTCGAGAGCTCGGTCTCACTGGATCCGACGAGCCCGCCGCGGCCGGAATTGCGCAGGATGCTGTAGGACAGGGTCACGTACTGGGTGTTGTCCTTCATGTCGAAGAGGCCGTCGAACCCCTCCGACTCCCCGCCCGACGCCTCCAGGGTGGTGTGGTCGACCCAGATGTTGCGGACGTTGCGCTCCATGCCGATGGCGTCACCTCCGTTGGAGGTGGGCGAGCCGGACTTCTTGACGTTCCGCACCGTCACGTTCTGGATGATGATGTTCCTGGAGTCCCGGACATGGATGCCGAGTTGGTCGAAGACGGCTCCGCCACCGACGCCCAGGATCGTGACGTTGCTGATCTCCTTGAGCTCGATCACCCCGGCGGCGGTGTTGCAGCTGCTGCCCGACACCTTGGTGGTGTTGCCGTGGTTGATGGTCCCCTCGACCTCGATGGTGATCGGGGTGCTGCTGCTGGCCCGGCCGCACAGGGCCTGGTGGATCGCGGTGCCCGTGGTGGCCCGTACGGTCTGTCCGCCCGCCCCGCCGGTCGTCCCGCCGTTCTGGGTGGCGTATCCGGTGGCACTGCCGACCGCGACCGCGTCCGTGGGCGTCGAGACCACCACACCGGTGGCGGCCGCGAGGGCCGCGGTGGCCAGCGCCGCGTAGAGGCGCAGTGAGACTGGTTTCTTCATGCTCGGCTCTCCTCGTTCGTCTTGGCGTACCGGGCACGGCGCACGACATGGAGCAGGGCCTGAACACGTGACACGCTCATGCCAAATCCACGTCGGGCGGGGCTGCCGGTCCTCTCCGGTCAAGCCCTGCTCGGCCCAGTTGCGGGATGCTTTTCTGCGGTGCGATCAAGCCGGCCGTTCAGCCACGGCCCGAACCTGCGCGACCCGCCTCCCGTCACGGGAAGCCGTCGCCACTGAACCGTGCCGGACGGCGCGATACGTCTTCGTCATGGCGTACGCCCTTCGCTCCACGACGCGTCGGCGTCCTGGGCGCGGCCCCGTGCCGGACCGGTGGCGGCTCGTGCGTGAAGTCACGGTGGTCTGCCGCGACTTGACTTTCACCGGAACGAGGATCACGAAGGGAGAAAGCGCTTTCCGGTGGTGAGGATAGGGCGGCCTGGCCTGGCTGGCAAGGTTCTGGACGCCCGCGAAATCAGGCCGCGACACGGAGCGTGCCTCACCCGCCTGGCGATGCGCGGCGCAGGAGACGACAATGAGATGGGCCGGATGCGGACCACGTCCGCTCCCTGCTGTCCCGAGCCCGCATTCGGGCGTCGACCGGCACGGCGGTACAGCAGGCGAACTGTCATGGAGGCCGACCATGAAGGACTCGATGCTGAACCTGGCAGTGGACTACCCGCTGCTGAACCTGTTCTGGACCATGATGATGGTCCTTCTCTGCGTGCTCTGGTTCATGCTGCTCTTCCGCGTCATCGCCGACATCTTCCGGGACGACGAGCTGAGCGGCTGGGGCAAGTCGGGATGGACCATCTTCGTCATCCTGCTGCCCTTCCTCGGCGTGTTCGTCTACATGATCGCCCGCGGGCGAGGGATGGGCGAACGTGAGATGAAGCTGGCCCGCCGGAACGAGGAGCAGTTCCGTTCCTACGTACGCCAGAGTGCCGGAGTCGGCAACCAGGCGGAGGAACTCTCCCGGCTCGCCGATCTCAAGAACCACGGTGAGATCACGGCAGAAGAGTTCGAACGGGCCAAGGCCAAGGTCCTCGCGGCTTGATCCGCTGACCGCGGCCCCGTCGGGGGCCGACCCTGATTCAGTGGCCCAGCGCCCCCAGCGGCCGAAGAAAACGGCTCGGTTCCCCGCTCCACGAGATCGTGAGCGCGTCCCGTGCCCGGGTCGCGGCGACGAACAGGAGGGAGCGGGCCCGCTGCAGTTCCCGTCGGTGGCGCGGTTTGTCGGTCCGTTCCCAGGTGTCCACCGCCGAGCGGGGGACCAAGCCCTCCGACACACCGGCGATGATCATGCGACGGTACTCAAGTCCCTTGAAGCGGTACATGGTGCCCACGTGCACGCCCTCGACGCCTCGCGCCCCGTCACCGGTGATCTTCGTGGCCATGATTCCGCGTCTGCCGAGCCGGGCCACGACCTCGTCGGCCATGTCGTTCGTCGGGACGCAGACCGCGACGGACTCGCGCGGGACGTCGTGCCATTCCTGTACCTGCTCGACCACAAGATCGAGTTCACCGTCCCAGCTGTCCGCGCTCCGCAGGGCCGGACGTCCGCCGTGCAGGACCGACCGGTATCCGCCGAGATCGTCGGTGCTGCCGTCCAGGTCGTCGTAGTCGGTCCCTTCGAGGATGCCGATCGCGGTCCCCAGGATCTCGCGGGTGGTGCGATAGCTCAGGGTCAGTTTCGCCGAGCGGCCCCGGATGTTGATGCCCAGGCTGCCCAGGGTGACCTGGTTGTCGTAGATCCTCTGGTGTGTGTCACCGACGAGGAAGATGTCGTCGGCCTCCTGGGGCACCATGGCCCGCAGCATCTTCCAATGGGCGGCTCCGAGGTCCTGGGCCTCGTCCACGACGACATGCCGGTAGCGGTGGCGCAGCCAGGCGCCCGTCCCCGACTCCACGTGGATGTTGCCCGGACCGCCGCGTTCCTCCTCCTGCCGCCGGCGTTCCTCGATCTTGTGGCAGCGGGCCATCTCCAGCTGTGCCGCCCGTTCGGCCACTTGGCGGTGGGTCTCCAGCCCCTTCACCTCAAGCCGCTGGGTGAACCGCTCCGCGAGCTGCCAGATCTCCGCCCGGTCCGTGCGGCTCACGCTGCGGCCCCGGCCGGCTCGCCGGGCTTTGAAGTAGTCGGCGCGTGACCCCACGGCCTGGCCGAGGATGACCTGGTTCCACTCGTCGCAGAGGAATTCGGCGTCCCAGCGGGTCTCGTCTGCCTCCACCAGCATGTGGCGCCACTCGCGCAGCACCTGTGTGTCGTCGATCCTGCGCTTGGTGTTCCCCGGATCCGCCTCGCTCACCACACGCGTCGCCAATTGGTCGACATGCAGGATGTCGACGCGCGCGAGTGTCTGCGGACCGCCGAGCGAGAGGAGCCGGGACCGCAGGTCGGCGGCGAGATTCTTGTTGAAGGTGGTGAAGAGAACCGGCTTGGTCCGGCCCGGGGGCAACGTGTCGACAAGGTGTTTCACCCGGTGCAGGGCCACGATCGTCTTGCCCGTTCCGGGGCCGCCGCCCACGCGGGCCGGGCCGGAGTACGCGCGTCCCACCAGTTTCTCCTGGGTGGGGTGGAGGAACACCTTCCACCGGCCGAAGTCGCCCTCCTCGATGATGCTCCGCAGCGACTCGTCATCAGTGATCACCACGGCCTGCGAGCGGTCGGCCGCCGCCCGCCAGTCGTCGCCGTGGGCGCCCTCGGGTGATTCCGCGGGCGCGACGGCGACCGGTGTGGTCACCTCCTCCATGACCTGCTCGTACGGGACGCCGTCACGCAGACGCAGGAGGACTTCGCCCGTGTGCCGTGGGGCGTATTCGGCGAGTCCGAGCAACTCGTCGTCCGTGGTGAGCTTGAGGACGATCGGAATCAGCGGTTCGGCCACGCCCAGGTCCGCCAGCTGCCGGGGAGAGTACGCGGCGAACAGCGGGGGGTCGGAGGCGACGGGCTCCTGAGGGGCGGGCACGGCGGGGAGCGGGGGGCCTTCCGGGCCGAGGATGTCGTCCTCCACCACCTGGAGGTCCACGTACTCGATCGCCCCGGTGATGTGGTTGATGCCGTAGGCGAGCCGGCCGAGGTTGCGGTGGACGTGTCCGCGGTGCTTGACGGACACGAGCAGCCAGTCGTTGCCGCCGAGCCGCACGAGCAGTGCCCGGTACTCGCGGTTGACGCGCGCCGACCACAACCGCTCGTGCCCCTTGAGCTGTTTGAGGTCGAACCCTGGTGCTTCGGGGTTCTTGCGGAACTCGTGCTGGAACTTGTAGACCGCGCCGACGATCGCCCGGTCCAGCTTGACGATCTCCTTGTCCGCCTTGTCGAGCAGGCGGAGGGTGGTGCCCGCGGTCGGCGCGCCGGTACTGGTCATCGGTCGTGCTCCTCGTCGTCGTTCGTGGCCGGGCGGCCGTCCGTCCCGGTGGGCCGGGTGAGGGCCGCGGCAAGTTCACGGGCGTCCCACTCCGTCGCGGTCCGCACCGTCCACCCCGCCGCCGCGTAGGCGCGGTCGCGGTCGCGTGCCTCGGCGACGGCGGCCTCGTCCGTCCGGTCGGGAGCGAGAACGACGCCGACGCGGTGACCGGGCCAGGCCAGTTCGGCGGGCCAGGCCGCGTTCCCGAGCTCGAAGCCGGCTTCGGGTGCGGGCGCCGCGGACCGGATCAGTACGTCGACAAGCTCGGTGAGACCGGGTTCCTCCACCAGGTAGGCGACGACCTCGTCCCAGGCGGGATCACGCACGGTCGCCGGCGCCGGACCATCGGTCGCCGCGGCCGTCGCCGGACCGGCCTCTTCCGTGACGGGCACCGCCGGCACCGCCGGACCGGACGGCGTCCCCCGACAGGACTCCAACCAGCCGGCTCCGCCCGTCACGGCGAGCTCCGCCGTGTCGAAGCCGGCCAGTTGACCGGCCGTCAACTGGACACCGTCGCCGTCGCCGTCGTTGAGGAACTGGAGCAGGTTGGTCCAGTACAGCCAGGCCTGCCAGCGCCGGCGGTGGGCGTTCTCGTCCTGGGACACCACGTCCGGACTGTCGTCGAGCACGGTGAGCGCGGTCCATACGGCTCCTGCCTGCCCCCCGCGCAGGTCGAGGGCGACGGTCAGGGGGCACCCGCTGCCGTCCCGGGTGGCCATGACCTGAACGGCTCCCTGGCCGCCGGCGAGCCGTTTGCCGTGCAGAGCCTCGGCGATACGGTGTCCGACCTCGGCGCCGTCGGCCAGCGCGCGACTGGTCGCCGACACCGCGGCGAAGCCGGCCAGCGCGCTCTGGGTACGCCGCCGCCACACCGCCGGGTCCGGGGTGGTCAGGTAGCCGATCAGCGTCTCGACCGGGTTGGTCCACACGAAGCGCCGCAGATCACGTGGGTCGTCGCCGTGCAGGCGCCGGTGGATGTCCGACGCGGTCTTCTGGGCCGTGTTCTGGTAGGGCACCCACACCGGAGCGGTGGGGGGTTTGGCGTCTCCGGTCCAGGCGCGTACGTCGTCCCAGGTGAGCTGGAAGACCTGCCAGCCGTGCCGGGCGCGCAGCCGGGTCCGTTTGGCGGCGTCGGAGGCGACGCGGTTGTGGTCGGGGCTCGCGTGGTAGCGGTAGCCGTCCAGGTAGACGGCGACCCGCCTGCGGTCGTCGTCGAGGCTGCGGAAGACCACATCGGGCACGGTGAAGCCCAGGTCGGTCTGCGTCTCCATGCGCCAGCCGCTGACCTTGCCGTCGGGCGCGGTGAACCGCAGTGTCGTCTCGCGCTCGCCGTCGGGGGTCTGCGCGGAGCGCACGCTCACCTCGTCGTCGCCTTCGGCCCAGGAGAGGAGCCCGCGCCGGAACAGGGCTTCCAGCTCGCTCTCGACCTGCTGGTCGAGGCTGATGCCCCGGGTCGTCGCGGTCTCCTCGGTCGCCCAGGCCTCACCGGTGCTGCCCAGGAGTTCGCCCAGCATGTCGAGGGCGTGTTCCCGGGAGACCAGTTCGTACTCGCTGTCGGAGACGTACCGGAGCAGGCAGCGGTGGCAGGCGGGCCGCTCCTCGCCGACGCACGGGCAGCGCTCGATGATCTGGCGGGCCCGGGTCAGCACATCACGCAGTCCGTCCGGTCCCGCGAGCCGGTGCAGATAGCCGGTACCCCCGGGAAGGGAGTCGTAGAGGACCAGGAAGTGCCTGCGGATGTCGGTGCCGGGCTCGGGCATCGAGTCGGTGACCACGGCCAGGTGATCGGGGTCGCCGCCGTAGCTCTGGGCGATGCCCGCGAGGAGCAGCGCCTTGAAGGAGGCGAGACGCTCCTGGGTGTAGGCGGTGACCGCGGGGATGAGGATGCGCAGCGCCTCGCTGCGCAACTCGTGGGCGAGCAGCAGTTTGACGCCCGCCTGGGCTGTCTGCGTCTCGCCGGGCGCGTCGCGCAGCCGGGGGCACCAGGGCCGGTGGTACTTCGAGGGGCGGAACGCGCCGAAGGCACTCTGCTGTCCGGCCTGTGCGGCGGTGGGGCCGCCGTCGGGGTCGGCGTAGCCGCAGGAGTCGCAGGCCCAGAAGGGGTTGAGCCGTACCTGGCGCCCCGCGAAGGCGCTCTCCGCCCCGGTGTCCACCCGGGAGGCGCCGACGTTGAGGTGGCGGATCACCGCCTGCCGGGTGAACTCCCAGCCGAAGGTGGCCTTCTTGTGCTTCCACCCCGTCTCGATGTGCTCCTGCGGGATGTCCACGGCGGGAACCACCGTGTAGTGGCGCCGCTCCCGCTCGTCGGTGTCGTCGCGCACCCGGACGTCGTCCCGCTGGTCGCGGGCCGTCACCCGGTGGGGCACCAGAACCCTGTGCAGACAACCGACATCACCGATGGCCGCGGACCCGCAGCGCGGACAGGGACCGGCGTCCTGCCGCGCCTGCCGGGTGCGGATGTGGCCGCAGTCGGGGCAGACGCGCCACCACAGCCACGCGGGGCGGCTCGGGCTGCCGATGTCGAGGCCGGTGACCCGGTGCTTGTAGCCCTGCACGTAGTAGTGGTTGCCGGGCGCGAAGTCCGTGAGCGCGAGGCGCGCCGACCGCTCGTACCTGAGTACCTTGCTCTGGTGCTCGGGCCGTCCGTCCTTGCCGTCCTCCCGCCAGGTGAGGGTGGCTTCGAGTTCGGTCGCCGCGTCGACGAGGCTGTAGTTGGGCAGCAGCCCGAGGTCGACGAGCGCGCCGTGTGCGGTGGTGCGGCTGATCTCGCCCGCGTGCCGGGAGACGGCTCGTCGTTCGGCCCGCAGTTCCCTGCCCTGCCGGTCGTGTTCGGGGTCACCGGCGACCAGTGCGTTCAGGGCGTCGTCGATCGACGTGATGCGGCGCCGCATCTCGCCGCGCCGGTCCTCCCACTGGTCGCGGGCCTCCTTCAGGACGTCGGCGAGACCCCCCGTCGCGTAGGCGCGCAGCGCCTCGGCCGCCTGCGGCGAGACGCCCGTGCCCTTCACCTCGTCGTACGGCGGGAACAGCCCGAGGAAGGCCGTGGCGAGCCGGGCGCCCTCGGCCAGTGCGGCCCGCTCGAACTCGGACAGCCAGGCCGAGGGCCCGAACAGGTCGGTGGCCAGCCGGGGCAGCGGGCTGAGCGCGTCCCCGTCGCCGTCCGGCGCGGGCAGGCGTCCGGCGCCGGCCAGGTCGAGGAGGTGGGCGAGGTACTGGCGGCGCAGGATCTCGCTCGCGGAGAGGAAGCAGCCGGGCGGCTGGATGTCCCCGGCGATCATCTGCCGGGGGTCGTCCAGGTAGTAGCGGTCGCGGGGCCCCCGGTCGACCATCGTCAGCAGATAGGCGTTGCCGGTGGCGCGGCCGGCCCGGCCCACCCGTTGCACGTAGTTCGCGGGCCCCTTGGGCAGCGAGGCGAGGACCACGGCCGACAGGTCGCCGATGTCGATGCCCAGTTCGAGGGTGGGGGTGCAGGACAGGACCTGCGGGTTGGCGTAGTGGGTCCGGACACCCTCGCGGAACGCCTTCTCCACGGCTTCGCGTTTGGGCCGGGTGAGGGTGCCGGTGTGCTCGGCGGTGTTGATGGTGAAGACGCCGGCGTCGCGGTACATCCTGCGGTAGAAGTCCTGGGTGAAGTCCCTGCGCCGGACACCGCTCTCCAGGTCCTGGCCGGTGCGCAGCACTCCGCCGCAGCGGTAGCGGGGGCAGGGCTGTCCGTGCCACTGGTCGGCGAGGGCGGGGTGGACGGTCTGTTCCCAGGAGCAGACCGGGCAGTGCGCGGAGGCCTCGGCGACCTGGCCGTCGGTCAGCTTGCGCACCTGTACGTGACCGGGCTGGAGGCCGTAGACGCGCGTGGAACCGTCCTTGGCGGTGCGGGCGGACAGCACGCCCGCGTCGACCAGAGCGGGAAGCAGCCGGACGAGGAAGGCGTTGGCGGCGTCGGGGCTCAGGCCGAGGCTGCGCCGGGTCCAGTCCTGGTACCAGCCGAGGCGGCCGGTGACGACGTCGAAGTCGTCGCTGCCCTGTTTGGGGCTGCCGAGCAGGAACGCCGGGGCGGACACGCCGGGCGGGAACGCGGGCATGCCGGCCACGCGTCCGCCCCAGATCAGCCAGCGCCGGACGCCCGCCTGCTCCAGCCAGCCGTCGAGCCAGGCGTGCCGGACGGCGCCGCGCGTGCGCAGCCGCTCCAGGAGGCCGCGTACGTGCCCGGTCCAGTGGTCCGGTCCTGGCAGGGATCCGTCCGGCAGCGCGATGTCTCCCGGGGTGGTGTGCAGGAGTTCGCGGACGATCTCGGCGACCGCGTCCGGGTCCTGGAGCGGTACGTCGGCGGCGATGGTGCGGGTCAGCTCCAGGGTGCGGCCGCGCCGGGACCTCAGCCCGAACTCCATGACCGTGGCGAAGGCGAGCCGCTGGGCGATGAGTTGCCAGGTGTCGCGGGATCCGTGGCTCCGTCCGGAGAGCAGGGTGTCGACGCCGCGCACGACATGCAGGTCGGGCGGGATCACCGCGGCCCGGACCGCCTCGCTGTCCACGACGTCGGCGATGAGGTCGGCGGCCAGGTCGCTCAGTGCGATCGGCTCGTCCTCGCCGATGCGGCTGGCGAGCAGGGAGCGCAGCGAGAAGGTGTACGAGCGGTTCGCCACGTATCCGGCGCGGTGGGCGGCGTCCTGGACGGAGTCGTTGAAGAGGAGGGTCTTGTCCTCGTTCAGGTTCTCGTCGAGTTCACCGCCGGTGAACAGCTGGGTGATGGAGGCGGCGGCGAGCGCGGCGAGCCCGGTCCCGAGGTAGCGGATGGCGTTGAACGTGCGGCAGGCGGGGCACTGGTCGCCCCGGGCGGCCCGGTCGTCGCCGAGGTCCACCCAGACGAACGCCGCGTCGTGCGGCAGCTTGGCGGTGCCCGCGCCTTCGCCGTTCCGCGGCGGGTCGAAGTCCTTCTCGGGCGAGAGCGGGCGTACCCGTCCGTTCAGCCCGTCGAGCACCATCACGGTGGGGCCGCCGCGCTGTTTCCCGGTCACGAAGGCCGCGTCGCAGGCCTGTTGCGGGGTCGCGGCGATCATGTTGCGGACGCGGCTCTTGTCACGGCCGACGGAGGCCCGGCGGATCTTCGTGGCGGTCATGTCGAGTTCCGCCGGGTCGACCTCCGGGGAGAGCGCTGCCCAGCCGGAGCGTCCGCATTCGCGGCAGAAGACCGCGGGCAGGAAGACCTGCGCGGGTGGGGGCGCGCTGTCGTTCGCGGGGAGGGCCTGACCGGCGTCACCGGCGGGGGCGAGAGCGTCGGCGCCCCGGCCTGCGCCCCTCCGGGCGGTCGTCCGGGCGGTCGGCCTGCCGCCCGGCGTCATCCTTTCGTCGTCCCACCGGAACTCCGGCCTCGCCGCGCTGATGCCGCGCAGTACCCGGGAGACGGAGCGCACCCAGTGGTGCACCTCGACGGAGAGGAAGGGGCGGGTGGGGTGCTCGGGGTCCCGGGCCGTGGACAGCAGGGCGACGTAGCGCGCGAGTGCCTGGGCGGCGACGGCCGGGCTCCGCTGAACGGCCACGCCCCAGTGGTAGGCGTAGCGCGGCAGGATGTCCATGATCTCCGCCATGGTGCGCGGCCGGCCGTCCAGGATTTCCAGGACCGCGGCGGTCAGCCGGTGGCGGCGCAGATGTCTGCCGAGCTGTGCGGCGTCCAGGCCGCTCTTCCCGGTGAAGGCGGCGGCCAGCCGGTCCAGCGCCCCGGGGTCGCGGGTGGGATCGCCGAGGTCCACCACCTCCTGCGGGGAGGGGAAGGGAAGGGTGAAATCACTGTCGCCCGCGAAGTCCTGGGCGCTGCGCCGGTCCTCCCCCACGACGGCTTCCGGCGGGAAGGGGACGCCGAACACCTGCTCCGCCACGTCCAGCATCGACCCGCCGGCCGGGTCCGCGGTGCCCTCGCCGAGGGTGGCGGAGGTGGCGACGGGGCAGACCCGGCCGAGGGGCCGGCCCGGCTCGGCCAGACCGGCGACGGCGCCGAGGCGGCGCAGCAGCATGGCCACGTCGGTGCCCTGGGCTCCGTCGTAGGTGTGGAACTCGTCCAGGACGACGTAGGCCAGCACGGAGCCTCCCGGCTCCTGCCACAGCCGCTGGTCCTCGGGCCGCTGGAGCATCAGGTCCAGCATCTTGTAGTTGGTGATGAGGATGTCGGGCCGGGTGCGCCGGATCTCGTCCCGGTCGACCGCGACGCGCGGGTTGGCCCGTTTGAACTCCTTGGACGCCTTGTCACCGATGTAGAGCGCCGCGCGTACCCCGGCGTCCCGGAGCCGGGCGTCGCGGGGGCTGTCGAGGTAGTTGTTGATGCGGTGGGCCTGGTCGGTGGCGAGCGCGTTCATCGGGTAGAGGAGGACGGCCTTGACGCCTTCCCTTCCGGCCTCCCGCTCCCGTCGGCAGTGATCGAGGAGCGGGACGAGGAACGACTCGGTCTTGCCCGATCCGGTGCCGGTGGTGACCAGGGTGGGCCTGGCCGGGCCGTGCAGGGTCGACAGCCGCTCCCAGGCCCGTTCCTGGTGCCGGTAGGGGGTGAAGTTCCTGGTCCGCGGCCACCAGGTGAGGTGCCGCTGCCAGTCCTTGTTCGCGGCGGAGCGGAAGGGCGTACGGATGCGCAGGTAGGGGCCCCGGAAGATGCCGTCGTCGGCGTCGCCGAGGAACTGTTCCAGAGCGCCGCGGGTGCCTTCGTCCGCCAGCGCGTACGTCGTCGACAGGTACTGGCTCAGGCTGTCGCGTACCTGCTCGGCGGCGAGGGTCGGTCGCACCGCTTCTCCTTCGTTCCTCTGTCCGTGGCGTTCCTGTGTCCGTGGGCGCCGTCAGCCGGCGGCTCCGGGCCCCACGGTAACGGGCGGGTCCGACAAGCCCGGCCGGGCAGACGCGTCCGCCCGGTCAGCTGCCGCGTTACGGCGGGTCAGCTGCCGAGTTTGCGGCCGACGTGAGCGACGCGTACGGCCCTTTTCTCCGGTACGAGCCGGAAGTGCACGCGCCCCGGTCCCGGGGTGAAGCGGGCATGCGTGTCGAAGATCCGCGTCCGGCCGTCGAGATCGGTGAACGCGCACAGTTCGCGGGCGCGCTGCTCGCCCTCGCCCGTCACCCAGGAGTGCCACCGGGGTCCCCCGGGTCCGGTGTCCGGGTTCCACGAGGCGACGGCCCGGTCGAGTTCGGCCAGCCGCCTGCCGACCGGGCGTACCCAGACCTGGAGCAGGTGCCGTAGCTGGTGTTCCACTCCGGGGAGGAACTCCAGGCGGGGGAAGAGGGCCGCGCGCCGTTCCCAGAGGTCGGCCCCCCGGGTGATGGCGTCGAGTCCGCCGCCGCGGGCGAGCTCGGCCTTCCGGGCGATCCATCGCAGATGCCCGTCGACGTGCGCCCCGCTCGACGCGTGCCGCAGCTCGACCGCGGTGGTCTGCGACGTGAGGCCGCCGTCGGCTTCCTCGACCAGCTGCTCACGTTCCAGCGACACCCGGTCGGCACCCCAGCAGGGCTCCACGGCTAAGGACAGGCCGAGCCCGTCCATGAGGTGGGCCGTCCCGAGCCCTTCCGCCGGCTCGCCCCGGTGCCGGTACTCGACGTCGTAGAAGTCCTGCCCGTCGGGGAGGACGGCGCGGTGCGGCCACTTGCTCTGCATCTGGAGGAGCCGTCGCCACGCGTCACGGTTCCTGGGGTTGCCGTGCCACTTGCCGATCGGGTGCCCGTCCGCGATCTGAAGTCCGGTGATCGGTTCCTTGCTGACCAGCACGGTGCCGGCCCGGTCGGCCCGGAGCACGGCGAGGACCGCACGGGCCAGCTCGGTCATGGCCCGCTCCGCGCGCGCCGGATCGGATCTGGTCGCACAGGAGATCTCGTTCAGGAACAGCAGCGGCACGTTTCCCCCTCGTGATGTCGTCCCCGCCCGGCAGCCGGGACCGGCCCGGCGCGCGGAGCGACGCGCTCTCAGGCCAGCAGTTCGTCCAAGGCGTTCTCCACCTCGTCGAAGAACCCCTCGGGCCACTCGTCGAGCAGGCCGTCGCGGTCGATACGGGGGCTGGTCACCTCGCTGCCCATGGATCCGCCGCGGAAGTAGTGGAGTACGGCCCGCTCCGGTGCCAGCACCCCGCGCTTGACGGCGAGGCGCACCCCGTTGAGCACGTGATCGCTGTGCGTCTCCACGACGAGCTGTGCCCCGTGGGCCGCCGCCGCCGATACGAGTGCGGCCATCCGGGTCTGGCCGCGCGGGTGCAGATGCGCCTCGGGGTTCTCCAGAAGGACCAGCGATCCGCGCCGGGCCGTCAGGCAGGCCACGACGACCGGCAGCGCGTACGTCAGGCCGAAGCCGACATTCGTGGGGCGCCGCCGGGTTCCGCGGGGGCCGTCGAAGCCGTAGGAGAGGCGTACGGAATCGGTGCCGTCGATGGGCTCGGCCGTGAGGTCGACGCCAGGACACAGCTCGCCCATCCACGCGGCGGCCTGGTCGAGCAGCCGCGCGGAAGCCGCGCGCGGGTGGCGCAGCGGACCGGCCGGCACCTCCTCCCTGGCGTGGTGCCGGAGGAAGTTGACGGTGTGTTCGCCCCGTACACCGAGGAATCCCCGGCCGATCGACACATGGTGGTCGCGCGGGTAGAACTCGGCGGGCGAGATGCGGTCGGCGTGCAGGTACTGGAATCCGGCGGTGAGCCAGCCGGGAACGACAGCCGCGTCCCCGGTCGCCGCAACCTTGTGCGTCCGTGACGCGACGACAGGGTTCTTGGCCGGAGGTGTGCCACCCTCCGTCGTGAGCGGAAGGTCGACACGGATCAGGGGCAGCAGGTTCTGCTCGGCGTCGTAGGCCACGGTCCAGGCGTAGCGGTACGGTCCCTCGTTCACGGCGAGGGTGATCGCCGGCTCGTCGCCGGTGAAGTCCTCGTGCAGCACGTCGTGGCCGGTCCCGAGGGACACCAGCTCGCCGTTGAGGAGAAACCCGTTGTCGGCGGTGGTCACCTCACCGGATCCCGCCGCCTCCACCAGGTCCCGTACGTCGTCGAAGTCGCCTGCGGTGTACGACTGCTGGAGCAGCCCGAGCGCCTGAAGGACGCTGCTTTTGCCGGAGGAGTTGAGACCGGTGAGGAGGGTGAGGGGGCCGAGCGGGAGGTCCACGTGCTGGAACGCCTTGAAGTTCGTCAGCGTCAGCTGGTCGATCACTGGCCCACTACCCCCCGGAAGAGTTCCGCCATCGCGGTGAACCTCTTGCGCACCTTCTTCGTGTCGCCGGTCGCGACGGAGATGGCGCGGTCGAAGTCCCAGTCCTTCATCAGCCCGAAGAACCCTTCGAGCACCCTGTCACGCGACGTTACCAGTCTCTCACGCTCGTGATCGTCGAGGGTGGCGAGATTGACCGCGACCGTCTCGAACAGGGCTTTGTTGATCGGGGACTTGCTGCCCTTCCCGGCCCGCCACTTCCGGAACGCGTGGTCGCCGAAGAGGTCGGAGGCGCAGCGCATCGCCTTGCGGAACTCCAGGGCCAGCAGCTCCCGTTGCTCCGCGCTGAGCCGGTTGACGTAGTGCATGGAGGTGACCAGAAACTGGTCGAAGTCCCGCTGCGTGTGCTCGGCGGGGTCGCTCAGCCGGAACGCCAGGAAGCGCAGGACCATCTCCCGGTCGGCCATCCGCTCGTTGGACACACTGTGCCCGGTGGCGTCCCCGAAGGCCGGGTCCTCGGCGAGGTCGGCGAGGTAGCCGCGCACCGGCCCGTCGACCAGGGCGTGCCGGATCTCCTGCGGGGTGAGCGGCAGCCCTCCGGTGTTGATCCGCGAGAACACGTTGAACTTCACGGCCTCCGGCGTGCCCTGCTGGATGATGTGCACGACGAGCTGGGTCTCCCGCAGCCTGATCCGCAGCCGCCCGGTCAGCCCGGCGTAGCCCATGCCGTGGAAATCCCGCAGGTAGTCGAGGCCGCGCAGGGTCAGTGGCGGCATGCCCACCGCCTCGGGCTCCATGAACCGGGCGATGGCCGTGAGCCGCTGGATGCCGTCGACGACGGCCCAGTCGTCGTCGGCGTCCTGCGCCATGTGGAAGGACGAGATGGGGATGCGCAGCAGAAGCGACTCGATGAGCCTGCTCTGCTGTACGTCGGTCCAGATGCCGGCCCGGCGCTGAAAGTCGGGCGCGAGGTCGATCATCCCCTCCCGCAGCCGGGAGAGGAGCAGATCGACGGTGGTCGTCTGGGTCTCGATCTTGATGCTCTCGGGCCGGAAGGGCGCGGAGATCTCATCGGGGTCGCCGGTGCCCGCCCCCGCCTCCGCGCCCTCCTCGTCGGCGGGCTGCTCCAGCTCCACGCCGGTCGGCAGCCCGTCACCGCCGACCTCGACGGGGGCGTGCAGGGAGGGGAAGAGTCCGGGCTGAAGCAGTTCGATGTCCTCCGGCGGGAACTGGTAGCGCCGGAACCCCACGTCCCGCCCGCGCCCGGTCGCCCGCCCGCTGCCACTGTCCTCAAGCCCTGCCATGACTCCCCGTCGCCTCCGCCGGCTCGCTGCTGATGACCGTGGGTTGTTCCCTGCCCACCATGGTCACCCGCCAGCCTATAGACGGCGAGGGGGCGCGTCAGCGAGGAAGGTCCAGCTCGGCGCGGACCGTCTTGCCGACGGGCACCCGGTCGAGGACGGCCCACCGGTCGGCCAGCGCCTCGACGAGCAGCAGCCCCCGCCCGCCGACCGCCTCGCCCGGCGGAGCGGTGACGGTACCGGGCCCGGCGGGACGGCGCTCGCCGCGCGGGTCCGACACGTCGATCCGGAGGGTGCCCGCGTCGAGCCCGAGCCGCAGCTCGAAGTCACGGCCGGGCACCCGTCCATGGGTGACGGCGTTCGCGGCGAGCTCGGCGACGAGCAGCGAGGCGATGTCGGAGGCGTCGGAGCCGTACGGGATGCCCCACTCGTGCAGCCGGTGCAGAGCGAGATGCCGGGCGAGGCGCGCCCCGCGCGGGGTGGAACTGAAGCGCTGGGTGAACACACGTACGGTGGGCGGCGCTTGATGGGTCGGACTGTGCGTCATGGGCCCCAAATTGGCGGCCCCGGAGCGCCGGACACCAGATCGGCGACTAGCACTCTGCGTGAGAGTACGAGTACGGAGAGTGGACAGGGGTGGTGGTCGACCGTAACCATGACGGGGTCGGAAGCGGTTTGCGGGGCAGGCGTACGGGAGGAGTCCTCGCATGACGGACGGTACGGGCGGCACGGACGGTACAGGCGGGTCACCGGGTGGCAGCGAGCCGGAGGTGTCGGACAGTCTCAGGACGTTCGGCGAGGTCCTCAAGGCCTTCCGCAGACGGGCCGGCCTCACCCAGGAGGAGTTCGCGGACCTGGTCCCGTACTCGGTCCAGACGGTAGCCAAGATCGAACAGGGCCGCCGCTTTCCGCAACCGGACTTCGTGGCGCGGGCGGAGGAGGCACTGGACGCGTTCGGCACGCTGAAGGGCGCGGCACGGCATCTTTCGCGGCAGCCGGGGCTGGCGAGCTGGTTCCGGCAGTGGGCGAAGTTCGAGGCGGAGGCGGTCACTCTGTGGACCTACGAATGCCGAGTCATTCCGGGCCTGTTGCAGACGGAGCCGTACGCGCGAGCGGTGACGGTAAGCGTCCCACCGGTCAAGGATGAGGAACAGGTCGACCAGCAGGTGGCGGCCCGCCTGGAACGCCAGGAACTCTTCCGGCGACGGCCACCGATCGCCTTCAGCTTCATCATCGAGCAGGCGCTGATCGAGCGCGGCACCGGGAACCCGGAGGTGACCCGGGAGCTGATCGACCATCTGCTGGACCGGGCCGGGCAGTTCAACGTGGAGTTGCAGATCATGCCGCTGGTTCAGCCGGACCATGCGGGGTTCGACGGGCCGTTACAGGTGCTGGAGACGTCCGAGCACAAGTGGTACGGCTACGCCGAAGGCCAGCGCGGAGGCCTGCTGATCACAGACCCCAAAGAGGTCAGCATCATGCTCCAGCGCTATGCAACACTGCGCTCACAGGCCCTCACCCCCGAGGATTCCAAGGGTCTGCTGAAGCGAATGCGAGGAGCGCTATGAACACGTCCGAACTGGCCTGGTTCAAGAGCAGCTACAGCGGCTCCGACGGCGACAGTTGCGTCGAGGTGGCGCTGTCCGGGGCGGCAGCGGAGCCGACTGAGACGGTCCACGTACGGGACTCGAAGCTGCGGCAGAGCCCGCAGCTTGCGGTCGCCCCGGGGCCGTGGCAGAGCTTCATCTCGTACACGAGCCAGAACTGACACCGTTACGGCCCCCTGAGCGCCCCGCCGGAAGCATGTCCCGCACGGGGCGCTCTCATTACACCTGCCCCTCCCGTGCCTTCCGCAGCCGCTCCGAGAAGACGGCGTGTGCAGCCCGCATCTCCTCCTCACGATTGGCCTTGTAGAAGGGGGCGGTGTAGCCCTCGGGGGGTTCGGGACGCTCGCCCTTTTTGTAGGCAAGGAACTGCTCGTAGTCCTGCTTGGTCTGGCCAAAGCCGTAGGTGTAGCGGTTTCCTGCGATCTTGCGCTCGTTGTCGTCGAACCAGGTGACCGCGTCGAAGTCCTGCATGATCGGGAAGCGAGACTTGTACATGGCTGCCAAGGCATCAGCGCTGACTCCCACCCAGACCGCTACCAGCGCGTCGATCTCCACAAGCGCGGCACGACGAGCTCGCTCGGTACGCAATGGGGTGTCGTAATTCCAGTCGGACGTGACGCTGTGCAAGGGCTGAAGACCGGACCAACTGTGCGCCCAGGGCTCGTAGCCAGGCCACGTGGGATCGTAGAGGTCCTGCCACAGGTCAGCGTAGGCGCTGGTCAGGCAGTTGAGTCGCAGTGTACGGAGCAGCAGGGCCGACGCCAGAGGGTGGTTGGCGGCTGGCGCGGGCATGACTCTTGCACCCGCCACCCTGAGGTCTCCACGCCCCGTCGTACGCAAAAAATAGTCCACAGGCAGTGCTGACCAGAATCCGGCTACCAGGCAGGTGCTTCGGGGGGCATTGGCAACCATCGTCTGAATCTGGTCAACGTGTGCCGTGCCCGGTGGCACCAACGCCGGATAAAGGGCCCGCTCTGTATCAGGAGCAATCTGCCTTCGCCACGCGACCCGGTAGAAATCGGTGTACGGCCGCCGCAGGCGTCCAACTAGTTGCCTGTCCACCTCCTCCGCCGTGACCTCCTCCGGCGCGATCTCCCGAGCCTCGGCCACAGCAACCCGCGCCCGCGTCACCTCGTACTCCGAAGCCCGCAACTCATCCAGCGTCCGGCGTTCGCTCCACACATCCTGAGCGGCGCGATAGACAGCGGGCTCCGCCACATACACGTACTCGGACTCCGGCACCGCGTCGTCCGCCAGCGTCAACGGGTTGAGCCCCAGCACCTCACCGGCGCCCTGACTGGGCTGCTTGAACATCGGGTTCGCCAGACCGAGTTGCGGCCCTTTCAGGATCACCTCGGACCAGTTGGCCGGCCGGCGCACGGCACCCGTCGCGTCGGGCACGTTGTAGTCGATGAGGTCTGCCGCCTTGGCACCGCTCTCGTCGTACCCGCGTGCGATCTGTGGGTCGTAGTCCGCAAGCCGCAGCGAGTAGTCGGCCAGCGCCTCGATCGCCTGCGCCTCGGCCGTACTCACCGGGGAGAGCAAACGCCCCTGCCGTACGGGCTGTCCCTCGTCGCCCGTCAGACGCTGCCAGCGCTCCAACGTCTCCTCGTCCACCCGCACAATCCGTTTCTTGTGCGGGCGCTCGTCCCAGCTGTCCCCGTAACGGACCCCGGGATCGGGCGCCGTGCCGTCGTCCTGAGCCGACAGGCGCAGCGCGTCCACCGAGAACAGCCACGACAGGTGGTCGAACCCGATCTCGCCTTCCTGCCCGTAGATATGCACGCCGAAGTGACTGGACCGGCCCACGGGCGGCGGAAAGAAGCGGTTTCCGGCGTTCACGAAGTCGCCGTGCACCCGGAGCCGGGTGTACGCGGCCTCCCGCAGGCGCGCTTCCTTGTCGCCGCTGAAGTGGGAGTCCGGGTGGACGAGCCCCACCGCCCCCTCCGCCGCTGTGTGCTCCCACGTCCGGCACATGAACGCCCGGTACAGGTCCGGCTGCGTCCCCCGCAGCAGCGGGTACAGCAGCCCGGAGCCCAGCATCGCTCCCGTTCCGCTGTGTGCCGCCAGCTCGTTCAGCAAGGACCTCCGCACCGGCTCCGCCGTCATCAGCGCGTCCAGCCGACGCGTCCGTTCCGCCTTCGTCGGCTTCTCCGTGAGCATGAACCACGGCTCGTGCTCGGCGAGCAGCGGGTTCTCCTCCCACCGGGGCCGCACCCACGGCGGGTTCCCTACCTGCAAGTCGAACCCGCCCCGCTCGCCCAGGAACACGTGCGCGAAGTGCAGCTCCCAGTGGAAGAACCCGTGCCCGTCCTCCGTCTTTATGTCGCGTTCCGTCGTGCCCGCGAGGTCCTCGACCACGTCCAGCCACGGGAAGCGCTCCGCCAGCTTGAAGGGTGAGTTCATGCCGAGGACACCGTCCAGGCTGCGCTCGTACGCCTCCAGAGCCGGCAGCGCCTCGTCCACCGGGAGGCCGTCCAGGCCGTCCAGGAACGAACCGGCGTCCGCGTCCTTCGTGCCGAGGGTCAGCTCCAGGAACTCCAGCCAGTCGGCGAATGTCTTCAGCGGGATGACCGAGCGCCGATCGTCTTCGTTGATCTCGGCCCGTCGGCCGGTCGCCCGGCGACCCTTGATCTTCAGACCCTTGATCTCCAGGCCCTTGCCGCTCTCCTCCTGGGCCTCCAACTCCCCCTGCTCACCGTCCGGGTCGTCGAACAGCCCGGCCGCCCGCCAGGCCACATCACCCGGCGCCGGACCGCTCGGCACGGTCAGTACACGCGACTCCGCCTCCCGTGCGGCCGGAACAGAGACGGCCCCGGCCACCTCGGCGCCGGTCGCGTACACCGCGTCCGTGCCGTCCAGCAGGCCCACCCGGTCCAGCGGCCAGAACCACAGCGCGCACCACGCGTCCATGACCGTCTTCAGCCGCCAGTACGGCGTGCCGGCCGCCGTCAGGTCGTCCAGGATCCGCTGCTTGTCCGCCGCCTCCGTCGCCTCCGTCAGCCAGTCCGCGCCCCAGACGTCGATCCGGCGCGACACCTTCCGCTCGGAGAGCTCCAGGCGCTTGGCGACCAGGCTCCACAGGAACTCCGCCCGCCGGGCCACCGCCGCCACCCGGCCCAGCTCGGTGCCGGCCGCCGCCTTGGCCCACTTGTCGTAGCGGGCCCGCCGCTTGTCCTCGGGTTCGCCGTCCTTCTCCTCGAACGGCTTGCACTTGGGGGCCTTCTGCACCCCCTTGCGCCACTGGCCGAGCGCCTTCGCCTGCTCCTCCGCCAGTTTCTTCGCCTCGGGCTCCCCCGCCACCGCGCCCCAGCCGAGCGCCGGGAGGAGGAAGTGGTGCACCGCGCCCTCGGGCAGGTCGCCGTCGCGGAAGGGGAGTTCGGTGGGCGCCAGGGGTAGCTTCTTCGACAGCCACTGGCCGTGGGGCAGCGCGTCCGCCCCGTACACCTTGCGGCCCGCGCCGATCAGGGAGTTGCCGCGCCGGAGGTGCAGGCCGAACCAAGGGGCCCGCATGCCCGGGTGCATGGAGTTGAGCCAGAGGGAGACCTCGGCCAGCTCCACCGCCGTGGCGTTCAGGTCGACGCCGTACGCGTTGTGCAGGGCGACGTACGCCTTGGCCTTCTGGAATTCGACCGGCCGCGCCTCCGGGTCGATCCGACGGCCCAACTCCCTCTCCCGGCGGCGCAGATACTCGGCGGCCACCTGGTCGATGGCCTCGTTGAGGAATGCGCCCGAGCCGAGGGCCGGCTCGCAGATCTTCCAGCCGAGGAGTTCCTCGGCCGAGGTCGTGGTGCCGTCCTGGTCGAGGCGGTGCTTGAGGGCGAGTTCGACGGTGACCTCGGTCAGGGACTTCGGCGTGTAGTAGGAGGCGGACGTCTGCCGGTCGCGGCCCGCCAGGCGGTACACGAACGAGCCCCGGGGGTGGACGACGCGCAGCGGGCGGCCGGTCTCCTCGTGGGGGCGCTCGACGAACACGTCGTCCGGGTAGTCCTGGACCCGCCCGGCGGGGATCATCCAGCTGCCGCCGGACGCGTCGCCGCCCTTGGCCACCTCGTACAGGTCCTCGCCGGCGATGAAACCGGTGTAGGACATCAGCCCCTCGTAGACCGCGCCCAGCTGGTTGATGCCGAGCTGCGCGTACGAGATGAAGCCCCCCCGTTCGCGCCCCTTGCCCTGGGTGAGCATCAGCCGGCGCAGCACCTTGTGCAGGGTCTCGTTGCGCAGCCGGGTGTCCAGGAACTCGGGCAGCCCCGAGCCCTCCTCGTACACCGGGTTCTCCAGCCGGTCGGCCGAGATGAGGCGGACCGCGTCCTTCCTGAACAGGTCCGAGCGCAGCGGCTCGAAGCGCAGGCCGACATCGGCGCTGCGGGCGGCTGCCTTGCGGGCGCGGTCGGCCTCGCGGACCCGCTCGGTGTACTCGTCCCGGGTGATGGTCCCGGCCGCGAGGAGTGCGGCGGCCTCGCGTTCGGCCGCGCCGGCCGCCCGGTCGGCGGCCTGGGCCTCCAGGTCCTCGGGCTCGCTGCCGAACTCCCGGTGCCCCTTCTGGACCTGCTGGAAGAGCAGGTCCAGCGACTCGTACAGATGGAAACCGCTCCGGGACCGTTCGCCGACCAGGTCGCGGACGACGAGGTCACCGAGGCGCTGGAGGCCGTAGCCGCGGACGTACTCGGGATCGTCGGCCGGCAGGATCCCGAGCGCCGGCTGGGCCTCGGCGTACAGCAGGAACAGGACGCGGTAGAGGTAGCGCAGCGACTCGCGGCCGAGTTCCTTGGCGAGGCGGGCCGGTTCGTCGATCTGTTCCGGGGGGACGCCCTGGTCGCGGAGCCGGTCCAGGACCTCGTTGGCGATCCACTCGACGGAGAGCCGCAGTCCCTCCCGCAGCTCCGTGGAGACGCCGACCGCGTGTTTGCCGGACTTGTCGACGAAACCGGCCAGCGGCGCGGCGCCGCCCTCCTCCGGGACGCGCAGCGAGTCCGCGCCGAACAGCGCGGCGACAGTGTCGAGTTCGCCGCCGTTACGGACGTCGCGCCGGTTGAGCGCGGCGTCCAGGCCGACGGCGAGGTAGCGGCCCTCGTGCCAGGCGAGACGGTCGGCGAGGACGACGACACCGCCGGCCGCCATCAGGACGTAGCGGGGCGGCTCGTCACACTCGAAGAGGAAGTCCGCCAGGGCCTTCGCGTCGGTGAGGCGGGCCGACGCCTCCAGCTCCACCGGGTGCAGCAGACGGCCCGCGCCGTCCGGGTCGAGCGCCGCGTCCGGCTCGTCGGTCCAGCCGCACGAGACGGCGGTCAGACCGGGCTCGGTGTGCAGGACCTGGACGGGGTGGTCACGGCCCGAGCGGTGCACCGTGACGGTCTGCTCGTGGGCGTCGCCGAAGCCGAGTGCCCGCAGGGTGTCCAGGTGCAGCCCGGTAAGACGCTTGGCCCAGTCGGCGGGGACCGGCGCGTCCGGTACGGCGAGGGCTTCCGCGTCCCGGGCGAAGTCGGCCCGGGAGGCGAAGTAGGGGCCGTGCAGGGCCCGCAGCCCTTCGCGGGGCGTGCGGGGACGCGGTGCCACGGTCGCGGGGTCGCGCCCTTCCGTGGCGGCCCGGGCGAGGGCGGCGGCGTGGGCGCGCCGTTCCCGCTCCTCGGTCTCGGCCCACCGGGCCAGCAGGCCGTCCTTGGCCTTGAGATCCTTGGGGAGGACTTCGGCGAGATAGTGCGCCGAGAGGTAGTCGCCGTGGTTGATCAGCGAGTCGTACGTCACGTCAGTTCTCCGCCGGGTCGAAGGCGTCGTCGGATGCGGTCAGGTGCCCGGGGGCACCGTCCGGGGTCCCGTGCCGCGTGTCGTGCGGGGCCCCGTCCGGGGCGTGGTCCTGAGCGGGCCGGTCCAGGACGGCGAGGACCCGCAGCAGGGGAAGCCCGACGGTGTTCAGCTGGTCGAGGAGATCAGCCTGGTCGCCCGCGGTCTTCTCGACCTGCCGCCTGCGCCGGACGCTCTCGCCGGAGAGCGAGTCCAGGGATTCCTGGCGCCACTCGGCCAGCCGCTCGCGGTACTCGGCGAGCGGCACACCGATCTGGCGTGCCCAGTCGTCCCGGGACTTCTCCAGGTGCTCCCGGGCCCGCGCCACGGCGGCGGGCACCAGCGACTGGAGATGCCCGAGGTCGCGCGGGTCGCCGGTACGGCCGAGGTCGGGACGGACCTGCGCGGCGCGCAGGGCGTCGGTCATCTCCCCCACCGGGGCGTCGGGGTCGGCGCTGACGGCCATCCACCGTACGACCGTGGGGCGGCCGAGCGCGTTGGAGCAGATGCCCTGGATCAGGAAGGTCGGGTGCGTCACGTACGGGGAGGTGATCACCGGCGCCTCCTGGCGCCCGAACTGCACCAGCACCTTGTCGGTGAGCCACTCCACGACGGGGTGGATGTCGCTCAGGTAGGAGACCGTGGGCCAGATGGTGTCGGTCGCCTCCCGGGCCTCGGTCAGCTTGTCCTGGGCGAGGCCCCGGTCGAAGGAGAGGATCATCCGTTCGGCCACGCCCTGTTCCTTCAGATAGGAGGGCGGCAGGGCCTTGAGGCGGCGCAGCAGGTCGGGGGCGAGGTCCGGGGAGAGCGAGAAGTACGGGCGCTGATGGGCGTCCTCGCCCCGGGACAGGCCGATGGCCTCCTCCGCGTGGTCCTCGTACAGCTCCGCCAGCGCCGTGTCGACGAAGGCCGCCGTGTCGCCGTCGAACAGCGAGGGGACCTCGGCCCGGTCCGGCAGCTCCTCCTCGGTGATGGTGTCGACCTGGCCGAACAGTCCCGCCAGGTCGGCGTCGTCGGCGGCGGGCGCGGAGGCGAGGAACTCCTCGACCGTGCCGCCCTCCATCAGTTCCCTGATCAGCCGGCGCTCCTCCTCGTCAGCGCGGTAGTACCCGGTCTCCGCCTCCGCCGTGCCGCTCAGCTTGTGGGCCTCCTCCTCGCGGACGAGGAGCTTCTCGGCGACGGTCCGGTCGTCCTTGGCGCCCGGCTGTGCGGAGGTGAGGATCAGCGCCCGGAACTCCGGCTCGTGGCGCTGCCCGTACCGGTCGATGCGTCCGTTGCGCTGCTCGATGCGGATCAGCGACCAGGGAATGTCGTAGTGGATCAGATGGTGGCACTGGCGGTGCAGGTTGACGCCCTCGGAGGCGACATCGCCGGCGAACAGCAGCCGCACCGGGGCGCCGGCGAGACTGA
Organism: Streptomyces sp. NPDC056987; assembly: GCF_042673865.1. NCBI lineage: Bacteria > Bacillati > Actinomycetota > Actinomycetes > Kitasatosporales > Streptomycetaceae > Streptomyces > Streptomyces sp. NPDC056987. The sequence goes on along the minus strand of NZ_JBHURV010000017.1, from coordinate 60,192 downwards.
ACTCCTCGCGGATCACCCGCTGCTGCTCCTCGACGACCCCGCTGTGCATGATCCGCACGGCCTGGTGGCCGCCGTTCCTGTCCGGGGTGAAGCCGAGGCGGGCGGGCACCCGCTCGGCCAGCCACTTGAGGGTCTCCACCCGCTCGGAGAAGATCACCGCCCGCGTGTCGCTGCGCGGTCCGACGCCGATCTGCTCCAACTGCTCGACGAGGGCGTCCAGTTTTGTGGAGTCGCCCGGCGCGCTCCCGTCGCCCATCGAGTCGACGAGGTCACGCAGCCGGGCCAGGGCCGTCTGCTCGCCGTCGATCGCCGGGTCGTGCGCCCGTCCGGCGCTCCGCGCGTCCCGCACCCGCTTGGCCAGGGAGGCGACGCGCCGGTCGACCAGTTCGCCGAGTGCCTGGTGGGAGGAGAGGAATGTCTTGAGGACGTTGTAGGCGAAGAGCGGGTCGGTGCTGACCGAGACCGGCTCGTGGTCCGCCGTGCCGAACTCGGTACTGGCGGTGGGCGTGGGCAGCCAGTGCTCGGCGAGCTCCGCGAAGATCCGTTCCTCCGCCTCGTTGGCGGGGCAGCGCAGCGAGCGGGTGGGGCCGCGGTCGGCCCACTCCGTCCCGATACCGTTGCGGACCTCGGGGCTGATCTTGGTGCGTCGGATGAAGAGGTGTCCGAGGTCCTCGGCCGGGTCGTAGCGGTCGCGGTCCACGATCGCGGCCGGGTCCAGCAGGGACACCAGGTCGGCGAAGGAGCGCTTGTCACCGTTGTGCGGGGTGGCACTGGCCAGGAGCAGGGCGTCGGTGCGCGGGGTGAGCGTCTCGGCGAGGGCGCGGCGCTGGCTGCCCTGGTTGATCAGGTTGTGCGACTCGTCGATGACGACCGCGTCCCATTGGATACGTTCCAGGTGGTGCCGGTACTGGCCGATGTTCTTGAGTGTGTCGACGGAGATGATCACGCGCTTGTAGTGGGTGAACGGATTGCGGCCCGCGGGGATCTCGCGCTGAATGCGCTGGATCCCCAGTGAGTCGAGCCGCACCAGCGGAATCGAGAACCTCGTCCACAACTCGTGCTGGAACTGCTCCAGGACACTCTGCGGGGTCACGACGAGAATGCGCTCGCCGCGGCCCCGGCGGATCAGCTCGGCGAGGGTGAGACCGATTTCGAGGGTCTTGCCGAGGCCGACGACATCGGCGATCAGGATGCGGGGGCGGAGGTTGCGCATCGACAGGGCGAGCTCCGCAGGACGCTGCTGGTAGGGCAGCGGGTCGAGGAGGAAGCGGTCGGCGAGGGCGAGCCCGCGCTCGGTCTGCGGCAGCGGCGTCTTACGCAGGACCGCTTCGAGGAAGAGCCGCCCGCGCCGGAAATAGGACGAGGTGTCGGCGACCAGACGCGTCTTCTCCGGCTCCAGGAGTTCGACCGTGTCGATGCCGGTGAAGAACACGGCCTCCTCGTCACGGACGAACTCCGACACACCGATGGCCTCGATGCGGTCGCCCTCACGCTCGGTCCAGCGCGCGTTCCTGACCAGCCACTCCTCGTCCCGGACAAGGATCTGGGCCCCGGCTGGATATCGATTCCGCACCTGCTCTGCCACCCGTGGTCACTCCGTTGTCCATGCGTTGTCCATGCCGGGAATACGTGGTCTGCTCCGTACGCCCCGAGTCTTTCACGAGGTGACCGCCGGTCACCGGGGAATCCCGGTGACCGGCGGACGTCGCGGAGAGTCGGGTGCGGGTCACCGGCGGGTGCGGGCGCCTCGCGGGTACGGGCGCCTCGCGGGTACGGTCGGCGCACGGGTAGCGGGTCACGCACGGGGACAGGGCCGCTCCTCAGAAGCGGGCATCGCTCGCGTAGGCCGCCCGCAGCTCCTCGGCGATCCGCAACGGCGCCGAGAGCCGGACACCCGGCCGAGGGGGACGGCTCCCCTCCGGACTCCTGGAACCGGCCGGCGCGGCCCGCACCCCTCCGTCCTCCCCCGGGGAGGTATCGCCGTCCGAAGGCCTCTCCCCGGCCTCGTCCCGGGCCGCCTCCGGCTCGGCTTCCCTCTCTACGGCCTCGTCTCCGGCCTCGTCCACTTCCGCGTCCCATGGAGCGTCCTGCCGCGGTGGCGGAACCTCGTCGTCCGCGCGCACGGCGACGTCCACCACGGTCGGGGTGTATCCGGGCGGGGGCTCGTGCGCCTCCGGAGGCTCGGGCGGCAGCGGCAGCTCGGGCAGGGCCGACCCGGGGGTCAGCGCCGCCAGCCGGCGCCGGGCCCGTGCGGCGGTCAGCCCCTGCCCCTCGATGACGCGTACGAGCACATCGGTGACCTGGGGCAACGTCGGCCGGACGGCGGGATCAAGGGCCAGCATCGCGGAGATCAGCGGTTCCAGCTCGGCCGGCAGGCTGTCCAGGTCCGGAGGAACGGCCGGATCCTCGATCCGGCGCGCGATCGCCTGCCAGCTCGTACCGGTGTACGGGTAGTGGCCGGTGGCCGCGTACAGCAGAACCGCGCCCAGGGCGTAGACGTCCGCGGCCCGGTCGAGGTGCCGTCCGCCCTGGGTCTGCTCCGGTGGCATGCACAGCACGGAGCCCACCACCACACCGGTCGCGGTCAGTGTCGAGCGCCGCTCCGCCAGCACCGCGAGTCCGAAGTCGATCACTTTCGGGCCGGACGGGGCGAGCAGGATGTTCTGCGGCTTGAGATCACGGTGCAGCAGCCCCGCCTCGTGCACGGTCCCGAGCCCCTCCGCGAGCAGTGCGCCGAGACTGGCCGTCTCCACGAGCGGCAGGGGGCCGTGGTCGGCGACATGGGCCTGGAGGTCGGGGCCGTGCACGAATTCCACAGCCAGCCAGGGGCGTTCCGCGTGGGCGTCGGCGGCGACGAAGGACGCGATGAACGGCCCGTACACCGTTCGGAGGCTGTCCACTTCGAGCAGGAACCGAGCCCTGCTGTCCTCGTCGAGCACCGACGGCTTGATCACCTTGACGGCCACCGTGTGACCGGCCGGTGACTCACCGAGGTAGACCTGCCCCATGCCTCCGGCTCCGAGCCGGCACACGAGCGTGTACCCGCCGATGGTCCGCGGATCGTCGTCCCTCAATGGCTCCACGGTTCGCGTCGCGCCTTCCCTGATGTCCACCGGCCGCCCCGCCGCACCGGCCTGACGAGTCTCCACACACCTTCGAAGGAGGTCCCGGGCCGGGCCGCGCACCGGCAGTTTATGTGAGCCCCCGGCGGAGCCGGGTCATGTTTCCGCCTTGGCCCGCCTGTCCTCCGGCAGAGGCCATAAGGTCGTTCCCGCACGGCACAACGCACCGTTCACCGGGGGGACATCATGCAGGCGAAGGAGACCCTGTTCGCCGATCTGGTGCAGGGCAGGGCCCAGCAGTTCCAGGTGCCGCTCTATCAGCGGACGTATTCCTGGACCGAGCGGCAGCTGGCACAGCTCTGGGCCGACATCCTGGAGCAGGCCGAGCTGCTGGAGTCCGAGGACAGAGCGAGCACGCACTTCCTGGGCTCGGTCGTCCTCGCGCCGTCGCCACAGAACGAGGCGACGTTCCCCCGATGGCTGGTCGTCGACGGTCAGCAGCGGCTGACGACGCTGTCACTCGCCCTGGCCGCGATCCGCGACCACGTCGCGGACACCCGGCCCGACGAGGCCGAGCGCATCGCCGAGGAATACCTGATCAACAAGCGCAAGAGCGGCACCGACCATTTCCGGCTGCTGCCGACGCAGGCCGACCGGCCGCAGTTCGCCGCGCACGTCCGTGGCCCGCTCGACACATCGGCCGTCGGTGGAAACGTCGGCGCGGCCTACGGCTTCTTCCGCCGCAAACTCGTCGAGGCGGAGGATCCGGCCACCCCACAGGACGTGTTCCGCATCGAGCAGGCCATCACGTCCCGGCTCACGCTGGTGGCGGTGACCGCCGAGCGCGGCGACAACGTCCACCGCATCTTCGAGTCCCTCAACAACACCGGCCTGGGGCTCAGCCAGGCCGACCTGCTGCGCAACTATCTGTTCATGAGGCTGCCCACCCGTGGTGAGCACGTCTACGAGACCTACTGGCTGCCGCTGCAGAACAGCCTGAGCAACGACGAACTCGAACAGCTCATGTGGCTCCAGCTGGTGCTGGGCGGAGACGACCGGGTGCGTCGCCAGGACCTCTACGCTTCTCAACAGCAGCACTTCGAGCGCCGCGAGACCACCGAGGCCGAGATCGAGTCGTATGTCCGGGACCTGCACCACCGCGGCGCGCTGTTCCGGCGGCTGCTCCACGCGGAGGAAGAGCCGGACGCCGCAGTCCGCGCCTGTCTGCGCCGTTTGGACTCCTGGCAGGCCCAGGTCACCTACCCTGCTCTGATGCTTCTGCTGGACCGGCGGGAGCGTGGGGAAATCGACTCCTCGGAAACGGCACGAGCGATGTCGTACATCGAGAGCTTCTTGGTGCGCCGGATGATCTGCCGGGTGCCGACGAACAACCTCAACCGGGTCTTTCAGGCCGTGCCCGGGCAGCTACCGCTGGATCTGCCTGTGGCCGACGGGCTGCACCGGCTGCTCTCCGCCGAGAACCGGTTCTGGCCGGACGACGACGAGCTGCGCGGGAAGATCCGGACGGCGCCCTTCTACCAGTACGGCCGGTGGCACCAGCGCAGGCTGGTGCTCCAGCGGCTGGAGGAAAGCTACGGGCACCCCGAGCCGGTGGACTTCGCCACGGCGCAGCTCACGATCGAGCATGTCCTGCCCCAGTCCGCGGGCGACGAATGGTTGCGGGTGCTGCAAGCGGACGCGGCGTCCACGGAGACCGCCGAGGAACTCCACGCGCGGCTGCGGCACACGCTTGGAAACCTGACGCTCACCGCGGTCAACTCGGAACTGTCCAACCACCCCTTCGAGCGCAAGCAGGATTTGCTGAAGGGGAGCCACCTGGAGATGAACCGCCGTATCGCCGCCACCGAGCAGTGGGGCGCCCAGGAGATCCTGGCCCGCGCCGACGATCTCGCCGAGCGCGCGATCGCCCTGTGGCCGGCTCCTCTGCGCGGAATCGGCCGAGCAGAGCGCAGCCGGGACTGGCAGTTGGCCCATCAGGTACTCGCAGCACTCCCTCACGGCACGTGGACGTCCTACGGCGAACTCGCCGCGTTCCTCGGTTCCGGTGCCCAGGCAGTGGGCAACCATCTGGCCGACACTCAGGGCGTGGCCAACGCCCACCGCGTACTCACCACGGAGGGCAAAGTCTCCGAAGGGTTCCGCTGGACGTCTCCGGGTGACGGAGGCGACGTCCGCGCCCGGTTGACTGCGGACGGCATCCGCTTCACGGTCAACGGCGCCGCCGATCCCGCGCAGCGCGTCACCGCCGACGATCTCGCTCTCCTCGTCCACGGTACGGACAACACCCAGGCTGACGGCGAGGACACCGCACAGCACAACGCACAAGTCCAAGGCGGCGAGACGCGCGCGGACCGGTTCTTCCGTCAACTCGCCGCGGACGACTCCCCCGCGACCGTCGAAGCGGTCCGTGACCTTCTCACCCGTTGGGAGGAGTTCGGCGGATGGGTCGGCCACGGGGCCGGGCAGGTCACCTCCAGCGCCTACCTCATGCTCGGAGAGGCTGGAGCACCGGGCCGCGGCATCTGGCCGCTGACGCTCTACCCGGGCGGCGGACGCGGCGGCACGGCCGAGGTGGTGTTCCAGCACCTCGCCGCACGCGAGCCCTTCACCGACCGCGGGCTTCGGGCCGAACTCCTGCGGCGCCTGAACGAGCTGAAGGGCATCGACATCCCCGAGGGAAAGCTGGAACTGCGTCCCAACTTCCGTCTCTCCCTCCTGGAGGACGGCCACAACCTCGAACTGCTCACCGGGACACTCGCTTGGTTCCGCCACCGCTGGGTCACTCGGGATACGGCCTGAGGCAAAGGCGGAATGAAGCCAGGCGCTGGAGAAAGCCTCTCAGCGCCCGCGCTGCAAGCGAATGTTCTGGGTCCAGGCGTTCGTCCCGCCCCTCGGCGTGGTCTTGCAAGCGGGGGCGTAGCAGCGCCAGACCCAGCTACCGTCCTTCCTACGGCGGATCTCGATCTCTGTCCCGTTGCAGCGCCCACAGCGGGGCGGAGCCGCGAAGACCGCCGCGTGCTCGTGTTCCAGCAGTTTCCGGGCGAAGTGGGCGCCCCGCATCGTCAGCATGACCTCACGGGTCCAGTTCTGCGAGAGGGCGTTGAGGCTACCGAGCATCACCGTCCGCTCGTCGACGACCGCGATCTTCTGGTGCATGACGTTCATCGGTACGACAACATGCGCGACGGTTCTCAGGTCGGTGATGAGTTTCTGGTTGGCCGGCTTCTTCTGGAGCTGATCGGTGTCGTCGCGGATGAAGACATTGATCCGCACTCCGCGGTCGGCCGCAGTGCGCAACTCGGGCAGCAGGGAGCTGACCCGCTTCGCCACCCAGGGTGCCCAGAGCCACAGGGAGTGTCGTGCGTGGCGGATCTCCTCGGTGAACGTGCGGTAGAAGTCGCGTTCGTCGTCGATCTCAGTCACCTCGACGTGCCGGCTCAGTACCTCGGCGAGCGCGGTGCCGAACTCGCCACGGAACGTGGGCGGCGCGGTCGGCGGCGTGATCAGGGTCTTGGCCTGGACGACCCGCACCCCACGCCGGACGTCGATGAGCGCCGCAAGCTGTGCCAGGGGCGATCCCGGATCCGCGTTCTTGACCCGTTCACCGCTGGCGATGACGTACAAGCGGGTCTTGACACGGGTGACGGCCACATTAAAAAGGCGGACGCCGTCCCTGGGCCAGCTGTTGGCCGCCGGTCGGAGGTGAGCGCGGGCCATCCACAACTCGCGGCTGCCGACCCCGCCCTCCACAGTGTCGAAGACGACGATGTCGAACTCCCGGCCCTGGAACTTGTGGGCGGTGCCCACCTCGGCCAGTGCGTCCCCTCCCGGGCCCTCGATGTCCCGCAGCGCCTCCAGAGTGGCGTCGGACTGAACGCGGTAGGGCGTGACGATGCCCGTCTCCTCGCCCTGCTCGCGATGCAGCTCCACGAGCGCCCGCGCGATCAGTGAGCCCGCCGGCCACCAGCCGCTGCGGCTTCCCGTCAGGTGCGCCCTTGCCAGCTCGTGCAGCCCATCCGTGTCGATCAGTACGATCTCCGGGTCGTCCGCCGGGCGTGCCGCCCGCGTCCGGCCGCCTCCACCGAGCACTCCGCCGTACGCGAGGCCGTTGGCCAACCGCATCACGGTGGGGCCGAAGCGGTGCTGTTGGGTGAGGGTGACGCACGCGGGGTGGGCCTGGGCATCGGACGGTCCCGCGATCCCGCAGTGCTGGAAGACGTCCGGAAGCAGCCAGCGCTTGATGTCCGCGCGATCGTGGTCTTTGATCTCGGACGGGATGACCGCGCCCAGCTGCATGAAGTCCCCGAGGAGGACCGCGGCCCGCCCCGCCTTGCCCGTGGCGAGCAGAACTTCGGGCAGAGTGGCCGCACCTGCCTCGTCCACGAGGACGGTGTCGTACGGGCCCTCGAAGACCGCCCGGTTCGTACGGAACCGGGCCAGGGTCGTCGCCACCAGCTTGGCGCCTTTGACAATTTCGCTCTGGGCATCGCGGGCGAGGCGCTCGTACTCCTCCTGGACTTCCCCGTACCGCTTCTCCAGTACGGCCTGCTGGGTCGTGTCGGCACCTACGACCGGGCGCAGTCGGCGGGCCAGGTCGAACCGGGCCGGCCAGTCCCGCTGCTCGGCCTGCCTCGTCAGGTCGCCGGCCCGCTGTGCCCTCTCCGCGGCCTTCTCCAGCCGTACCTTGTCCTCTTTGCACCCGTCGTAGTGGCGTCCGGCTCGCTGTTCTGCCGCCAGCCGGGCTTTGACGTCGGCCGCCAGGGCGGCAATCTGTTCCCGAGTGAGCGGGATGGTGTCGACCAGTGCTGTGATCTGAGCTTCGAGGGTCGCGATGTGAGTGGAGGCCGTAGCGCGGGCCGCGGTCGCCGACTGCTTGGCGGTTGCGGCAGCCTCCTCGGCGTCGGTCAGTTGCCGCTGAAGCTCGCTGACATTTTCGCGCAGACGCCACTTCTTCACTGCGCCCTTGCGCTCCATTCCCTTCAGCTCTTGGCCCAGAGCATCGCAGGTGCCTTGTGCCAGCAGCGCGGCTGACTCACGGAACTCCGCCGCCTCGCGGGTGCGAACAACTTCTTCGGACAGTCCGTCGACTTGGCGCCACTGCGCCCGCGACGACTCCGCCGCCTTGTCACGGGCTGCAGCGGTCTCGGCCGCGGACAATGTGTCCCGGAACGCCGTCTCGGCGTCGGCCAGCCGTCGACCGGCGGCTTCCGCCCTCGACCGTGCCGATGCGGGATCCTCACCAGGCGTGCGGATCAGCTTCAGCGCCGCGAAGTAGGCAGAGGAGTCGAATCCGGCCAGCCCGTTGTCCAGGGTGGCGAGCTCTTCGGCTCGGCGTTTGATCGCGACGAGCTCGGCTTCGAGGGCGCTGCGCCGGTCGGCCGTATCCGCCAGACGCGCCTTGACCATCAGCGGCAGCGACACCGAAGGGTCCTCGGCCACTTCCCGCAGATGCGGTGGGCCCACCCGGACGACGTCGCCGGGGCTGTGCCGCTTGGCCCGCACCACCCCGAGCAGAGCGTTGTCCACGGCGATGTTCGTGGCCGAAACCAGCAGTACCCGATCGCCCCTTGCCATGAGATCCCCGATGGCACGCTTCAGGACGGTCGTCTTCCCTGTCCCCGGAGGTCCCCACACCAGGAATATTCCCTCACCGAGGCAGGCCCGGTACGCGTCGCCTTGGGCGGCGTGGAACCCGGGCGGGTCCGCCTCGTGGGCCGGGGCCCCGCCGATGCGGCCGGCCGCCAGCGCTGCCGCCAGAGGATGCTCGCCAAGTCCGGAAACGCCGTCGCGCAGGGCCTCGATGAGGAAGGTGGGCGGCTGCCTCAGCATCCAGAGGTGCGGATCGGCCACCTCGGCGAACTCGGCCACCCGTAGCATCAGCAGGGAACCGTTCTGCACGATTTCCGAGACGGCGAAGCCGTTTGTCTCGACGCCGCCCTTCTCCGGTCCGGCAAGGCGCAGACTGTCGAGCTGATCGGGCCCGATGTCGGAGCCACGGAGATCGACGGCGTACTGGCCGGCGTCCCCGGTGCGAGCCGCCCGACCGATGCGCTGCCAGCGAGGCTGCTTGCCGGCGCCGCCTTCCACGTTGATCCACTCGCCCAGCGCCGTGGCGATCTCCTCGCGCCAGCCCACGTACCAGTCCCCCCGCCTGTGGCCCTCGAGTCCGGAGCGGCAAATCTACCCACGCTCGCCAGGTGATATAGCGGGATTACGTGACGCACGGTCAGAATCATCGGCAGGCATGCTCGCCCCACCAATCGAGGCAGCCTCAATCACGCAAGCTGTGCACGACATACGTCATGTGCTGGGCATTACCGACCCAGAGCCAGGTACTGAAGTTGCCCGTTCCACCGGTTCCGCTGCCGTACGCGCAGTCGCGCAGCCATGCCTCGGCGGCTCCGGCGACCGGTCCCCGGAATTGGGGCATGTCCAGTAGTCGACGGGCGGCCGTACGATTGTGGGCGACGCGAGCGTCGCCACGTGTCAGCATCTTGGCGACGACATAGGACTGTTCGGTGGTGTAGCGCAGCACGCCCCAAGGGGGTCCGCCCTTTCCGGACCGTGTGTCGCGGGCGAGGCTTGCGGCGGGTTGAGCACCGTAGTCACCGTAGCGGAGCCTGGGTAGGTAGGCTCGGTCGCCTTCGGTCACATGGCACCACGTTTTCCATTCCCTGCGCGGCTGTTCGTACCATCCCTCCTCCAACGCCCCGGCTGTCGCCTGAAGGACGCCGCCGCCGATCATGGCGATAGTTCTCCAAGCAGCGAGGGAGTGCATGGCGTCAAGCGCCCGAAGAGTCTCCTTGCCGGCGTCGGGCCGGTCGGCGAGGACACCGCCGAGATCCAGGAGCAGATCCACAGGGACCCTGGGATCAGTGCGTTCCAGCAGGTCATGTACTGCGTCGGCGGTGTCGCCGTCCCATTCCCCCGGCATACGGACACGGATACCGATGCCGTCGCCGGAGTCCGCCGCAGTGGCCATCGCCGACTGTTGCTGCCGGGCAGACCGCTCAGGGCCAGTCACCGGACGCAACGGGCCGAATGTTCCGGCGCGCCGCAGGACCGCGGCGAGCGGGAGTACGTGGGTGTCGTCCGCGAAAGGTGCGTCCAGCCATGCCGCGTGATGACGCTGAGCCTTGCCCACCACGGCCACCTCTCTGCGGACCGCGGCGGCCAGCGCCGACGGCGACAGGCCGTGGTGGGGCGGCAGACTCCACAACGGTGCCGTGGCGCCTTGAACTTCGGGACGGAGGCGGCGATATGCGTCTGCCGCATACGGACGGGTCGGAAGTACGGGCACGTACAGCGGTCCGGACATGGCGGCTCCCTCGGCGCTGCCGTTGCCTCCCCTGATGACCAGGGTGACCGCGTGCCGCGCGCCGGGAAAGAACCCATTCCCGGCCATCATGTCCGAAGAGTGACATGTCTGCGCATCAAGGACTCATGTGATCTCACTGCCCGCCTTTGCCTACGGGCTCCTCTCCGCGGCAGCCGTCCTCACTCTCCGCTGCCGGTGGCAGGGGACAGCGATGACGACCGCCGCGGGATCTCCGTCAGGTCCGGGTGCAGGCCTGCGGGCACGGCTGCGGGCTGCGAACCGTCCCGGAGGCGAGCTGCCGCCGCGCACTCGGACAAAGTCAGGAGCACGGTGGCCCGTCGGGGGTGCCGTCGGGCAGTAGTTCGCGTTCGGCATCGGTGTAGTCCCGGCCGGCGGCGTCGCAGAGGGCGCGGAACTGCGCCTCGGGGCGGAGGTCGAAGTTCTGCCGCGCGGCCCCCGAGTCGACGGCCAGCCGGTGCCCGTCGACGTAGGCCCACCCCGGTACGGCCGGGATCGAGAGGCCGCTTCCGTCGCTGTCGGGGTCGGTGAGATACAGCAGCCCGGCGCGGGAGACGACCACGTCCCCGTCCGGTGTCAGTCCGACGAGACTGTCGTCCACCGTCCACGGAATGCTGCGTGCGGACTGCTTCCTGGCCGCTACGTCCCAGACCCGCGCCTGACCATCGGTGTTGACGACCGCGAGGTGCGTGCCCGCAGGATCGAAGGCGAGCGTTGCCGCGTACGGCTTGTCGTTGAACACCTGATCGAGCGAGCTGACAGGGGCACCGCGCAGCGCGTCGACGCGCCGGGGTCCCCGCAGGTCCCACAGCAGGATCTCGCCGCGCCCGGAGCCACCGGTCGTGACCACCGCGACCTGTCCGGGGTGGTCCGGCCTGGCCACGAGCTGAACACCGACGAAGATGTCGTCCAGGCCCTCGTCCTCCTGCGGGCCTTGACGGGCGGAGAAGGGCCGTGTCGTCATCCTTCCGTCGGTGGCGTCGATCCGCGCCAGCCGGGCGCCGTCGGAGATCACGGCGATCTCACTGCCGCCGATACCGACCACGCCTTGGATCCGGCCGAAGTCCGGCGCCGCGTCACCGAGGGCCACGGGGCGGGAGCCGAGGTCGGCCACCGCGTACGACCAGCGCAGCCGGCCCTCCCGGTCCCACAGCACGACCCGCCGGGAGTCGGCGGTCCAGGCCAGCTTCCACCGCTCCACTTGGCCTGGGGTCGGTTCGGGAACCCGAACCGACCGCAGTCGCTTGCGGGAGACGTCCAGGACCGCGAGTCGGCCGTTTCCGGCCCGGGCGAGGAGACGCTTGTCCGGGGACAATGCCTCGCTCTGCACACCACTGGAATGGAAGCGCTCGCTGCCGACCGGCTCGGCGCGTGTCTCCACCAGCGTCGAGCCCACGGCCGCCAGGACCGTGAGCCCGCCGCCCTTCCTCGGGACGGCCGCCACACCCGCCCCGTACAGGGACGCGTCGCCCGAATAGGGAATGCGGGTACGGAAGGTGCGGCCGGTCCGTGCGTCGGTCAGAATCTTTTCCTGGTAGCTCAGCCCTTTGAGTACCGTCTCGTCGGCGCTGTTGATGTTGAGGTACTCGACGGTGTAGCGGGTGGTGGCGTCGGGAAGTCTTCCCCCGACGGGCACCTGGTACGAACGCCCCGGTGTCCGGCCGAGCTCCAGGGCTGTTCCCGACGGCGTCCGGTCGAGTTCCAGCGCCCTTCCGGTGTCGGTGTGGACGACGACCTCGCCCCCTGCCCGCAGTTCCGCCCCATGGTCCGCAGCCACCCTTCTGGAGTACAGCCGGCTCCCGGACGCCAGATCGCGCACCTCGACGACGCTCCCGTCCGTTGTGGAGTTGAGTACCGCCACCGAGTCCGGGTCGGAGGTGAACGCGACATCGTCCATGCCGTCCCGCAGCGGGATCCGGTGGAGCGCCTCCGTGCGGTCGCCGAACGGGGTCTCCCACACGGCCACAAGACCTGAACTGCACCCCTCGCCGACGGTGACGCACCCGCGGAGAGGGGCGATCGCCAGCAGCAGTCGCCTGCCGTCGCCGCTGAAGTCGAGACTTGCCTTCACCTCGCCCCCGCGGACTTCGTGGGGGCCCGGCTCCAGCGTCGCCGGGCGCTTCGCGCCGTCTCCGTCCGTCCGCCACAGGCGGACACTCTCCAGGCCGGCGGTGGCCGCGACGAAGCGTCCGTCGGGGCTCACCGCGACGCGCAGCTTGCCGTCGGGGACGTCGGCGAGTTCCCTCGCGCGGGGTTTCCCGTCGAGGGCGCCGGTGATCACGGTGAGCGTGGACCGCTCACCGGCTGTCGCCTCCGATTCGACCACCAGCACCCGGCCGTCCTCGCTCGCGGCCAGACTGTGGACACTGCCGCGCCACAGGGACGGATAGGTGCCCGTGACGTACTGGCCCCGCGTGTACTGACTCAGCAGCGCCTGCCGGGTGTGTGCGGTGGGTTTCGCGTGCCACGCGGCCAGAGCCAATTGCAGTGCCGTACCCGGGTCGTTGGCCGGGCGCTCCTCGGCGGCCTGGGCGAGGAGGCCGGCCGCCTGGGCGCGGAGTTGGTCCTCGGCCCGCTGGAGGTTCTGATAGGTGGTGAACGCCAGGATGAGCGCGACGGCGCTCAGCACGCCCACCCCCGTCATCGCGTTCCGCCACAGTCGGGCGACCCGGCGGGTATGTCTGCCGCTGAGGTGGATGTACTCCCGTTCGGCCGGGGAGATGTCGTCCGGTTCGGGGTGCGCCTCCAGCAGGCGCTCCGCCTCGGCCAGGTCCGTGCCGCTGAGCAGGCGGGCGGGCTCGCGCTGCTGGGACTGCCAGCGGTTCAGGTCGGCGCGTACCTGTTCCTGCCGGAGGCGGAAGTCGCGGGAGTCGACGAGCCAGCCCCGCAGCAGCGACCAGTGGACGGTCAGGGCCTCGTGCGCCAGGTCGACGATCTCCTCGTGCTCGTCGTCGCCCGGTGTGTGGGAGAGGACGACTAGCTTTCCGCGTGCCAAATCCCGTGCAAGGGAAACGAGTTCCGGGGCGAGGTCGGTCGTGCGGGTGGGCCTGCGGGTGAAGGTGACGCCGTCGCCCGGGCGGGCGAGCTGGACGAAGAGCCGCCGGGCGCGGTCCTGTTCGGTTTTCGACAGCTTGGCGTAGGCGTCGTCCGCGTAGCCGACGAGCGCGCCCGCGACGCCGCCCAGGTCGTCGTAGGCCGCGTGGGTGAGCATGGCGCGGCTGCGCCGCCGCCACAGCTCGGTCAGCGCGAACTGGACGAGCGGCATACGGCCCGGCTCGTCACCCGCGTCCGCGACGATCCTCTCCGGCAGGCCCGCTTCGAACCACAGCCCGGGTACGGCGTCGACGGGCGCCGTCACCGCTTGTTCGAGGCCCTCCCCTGCGAGCGGGGCGAGGAACTGGACGGCCTCGCTGACGAGGGCGGAGGTTCCGGCCGTGTTCAGGGCGTCGAGCGAGTCGGGGCGTGCCGTCGCCACGATCCGCAGTCCGTCGCCGGCCAGGTCGGCGAACAGGCCGAAGAGCGCACGGCCCGCGTCCGGTTCGGCGCCCACGTACTCCTCGAACTGGTCCACGAAGAGGACATGGCGGGAGCCTCCGCTCCGGGCCAGCACCCGGGCGCGCAGTGCGGAGGCGATGCCGTCGCCCGCGTCCAGCAGGCCCGCCAGCTCCTCCGCCTTGGCGAGGCGGTCGATCTCGCCCAGCTCCGGTTCCAGCACTCCGGCCAGCGCCCGCGCGACGACGGCGGCCGGGCGCACCCCCGGCACGGGCCGCAGCGCCGTGACGTCCGCCCCGGCCGCCCGCAGCCGGCGCAGTACCCCGGCCCGTACGAGCGACGACTTGCCGCACCCCGAAGGCCCGGCCACCAGCGTCAGGGCACGGCTGCGTACGGCGGCGAGCAGTCGTTCGGTGTCGGCGTCCCGGCCGTGGAAGAACTCCGCCGCGTCCTCGGTGAACGCGGACAGCCCCTGGAACGGGCACCGCGGCTCCAGCGTCGCCTCGTCGACCAGATCGGCCGAGGGCAGCAGATACGCGGTGGGCTGCCCCGGGTGTGCGGCGACCGTCATGCCGACGACGCCGTTCTGTGTGTCGTCCCAGACCGGCGCCCCGCTGAAGCCCTCCACGATGCGCGGGCCCGGTTCGTCCGTCTCCATCTGCACCCATCCGGTGCCCTGCCCGGCGCGCAGCGTCCCGCGGGCCCACACGCCGTGGTCGGCGCCGGCCGGGAAGCCCATTGTCCGGAAGGTGTGTCCCCACACGTCCGTCCCGTCGGCCAGCGGTGCGGGCCGGGCGCCCTCGGCCGGTTCACCGAGCCGCAGCAGCGCGACATCGGCGCCGCCGGTACGCCAGGACTCCACCGTCGCGCGCGCCCGGGGACGGTCGGCGAGCAGGGGAAAGTCGAACTCGACCGTCCCGTCAGGCGGTTCGTCCGGTCCGTCCTCCGGCAGGCCGAGCGCGCCGGCGACGACATGCGCACAGGTGCACAGCACGTCCCCGGCGATCAGGAATCCGGCCCCGGCCACCTGGCCGTCGCTCGCGTACACCCGTACCTGCGACGCCTCCAGGACGTCGTTCCCCCGTACAGCGGCCATGGCCGGTCCCCCCGGATCCCCTGTCCGACGGCACGTCACGCACATCGGCCCAACTGCTCCAAGGCGTCACTTTACGCACAACGCCCGTGCGGAGCGGACGATTCGGCGGAGTGTGACGGCGCGCGGACCGGCCCTCCCGGGGCCCTGGGAGGGGCTGGAGCGGCTCGATGGCCTGAAGAGATCGGTGGGTCGTGACCGATTGATGGATCCTGCCTCAAAGCCTGACCACAAATTCCACACACCCTCTCTTCATCCTGGCCTCGATGGTCTAGATTGACCGTGCTTCGGCCCTTCGGGCCCGAGGTGACTGTTAATGATCTATAGGTCCGGCCGTACGGAAAGCCAGCAGTCACGCCCCCGGCGCCAGGCGCCGGGGTGAGCAGTTCCTGGAGCCCGGGAGGGGCCTTGGGCGCGGGGAGCGCCCGGGGTTTCGACGGGATTCCGCGCACCTTGAGAGACCGGCAGGGCCTCCGAGTCCGTTGCCGTCAGGGCGGGTTGTTCACGTCGTTCTCGAACAGCCCGGTTGGCATGTGCGGGGGGGGGGCGGGGGTCCCCGGGGGAGGAACGGTGCGGGAGGTGGGGGCCTCCCGGAGCGGAGCACAGTGTGAGGCGAAGTCGTCGAACCACTGGGGACCTTGGGGGGTTCTGTGCGTCAAGGGGGATTACTCAGCCCTTTTCCGTCAGCGCGCGGGCGTCTGGCGAACGGGGCGATGAGCCGGCCCGCGAGCGACTGGGAGCAGCGGTACCGCCGTACCGTGATCGCCGGCGATACGGTGGCCACCGCCTTCGTGGTGGCGGCGATCGGCAATTTCTTCGGGGCCCGGGACGCGGCCAACTGGCATGAGAAGTGGGGGATTCTCGCCTTCGGCACCGAACTGCTGGTGCTGGGGGCGCTCGCGGTGGGCCGGTCATGGGCTCCGGCCGTGCTCGGCCAGGGCGCCGAGGAATTCCGCCGGCTCGGGCGCTCGCTGTTCGCGGCGACCGTCCTCCTGGCGCTCGGCGGGATCGCCCTCACCTCGCGCAACATCAAGCTCTGGATCTTCGTGGCGATCCCCGCGATCGCGCTCGTCACCATGACCGTGCGGTATCTGCTGCGCCTCTGGCTGCACCGACAGCGGAAGGAAGGGCGGTGTCTGAGACCGGTGCTCGCCGCCGGGAGCCCGGACACCGTACGCGATCTGATCAGCCGGACCCGCAAGTTCCCGCACCTCGGCTGGCGGGTGGACGCGGTGTGCACGACGGACGGCTTCGGGCCCGACGCCGGGCAGTTGGACGGTGTGCCGGTCGTCGGCCGGCCGGCGGATGTCGCGGGCCATGTCCGGCGCGACGGCTACCGGGTCGTCGCGATCACACCGGATCCGCACTGGTCGCCGGACCGGCTGCAGCGGCTGGCCTGGAACCTCGAAGGCAGCGACGCCGAGATGGTCGTGGCCCCCGTGCTGATGGAGGTGGCCGGTCCGCGGCTGCACATCGACGCGGTGCTCGGGATCCCGCTGCTGCGGGTCAGCATGCCGGCCTTCACCGGGGGCCGCCGGGCCGTCAAGGAGGTCGTCGACCGGCTGGGCGCGGCGGTCCTGCTGGTGGTGTTCGCGCCGCTGATGGCGTTCGTCGGGCTGCTCGTGGTGGCGGACAGCCGGGGCGGGGCGTTCTACCGCCAGCGCAGGGTCGGCAAGGACGGCCGCGAGTTCACCATGTTCAAGTTCCGCACCATGGTCGCCGGGGCCGACCGGGCACGCGACGGGCTGGCCGACCGTAACGAGGGCGCCGGCCTGCTGTTCAAGCTCCGCCGGGATCCGCGGGTGACCCGGGTGGGGGCGGTGCTGCGCCGGTACTCGGTCGACGAGCTCCCGCAGCTCTTCAACGTACTCACCGGCTCGATGTCGCTGGTCGGCCCGCGGCCTCCGCTGCCGGAGGAGTCCGCCGCGTACGGCCCGGACATCCGGCGGCGACTGCTGGTCAAACCCGGGCTCACCGGTCTGTGGCAGATCAGCGGACGCAGCGACCTGTCGTGGGAGGAGGCGGTCCGGCTGGACCTGCGGTACGTGGAGGACTGGTCGCTCGCCCTGGACACGGTGATCTTGTGGAAGACCCTGCGTGCCGTGGTCTACGGGCAGGGGGCCTACTGATGCGCGGCGATCGCCATCCCGCCGGCGCGCGGAAAGCAGGCCGGGGATGCCTGCCTTGGGGGAGGAACGGGTCATGAGAGCTGGGGGGAGGAACGCGTCATGAGAGTCAGTGTTCTCGGGCTCGGTTACGTGGGCTGTGTGTCGGCCGCGTGCCTGGCCGGCATGGGGCACGAGGTCATCGGGGTGGACGTGAACCAGGTGAAGGTCGACCTGGTCAACGACGGCAAGGCCCCGGTGGTCGAGGAGCGGATCGGCGAGCTGGTCGCCGAGGGCGTGCGGACCGGGGCGTTACGCGCCACCGGCGACGTCCGCGAGGCGATCGCGGACAGCGAGGTGTCGCTGGTCTGCGTGGGCACACCGTCGGAGCCCAACGGCAGCCTGTGCACCACGTACTTGGAGCGGGTCACCGAGGAGATCGGCGCGGCGCTGGCCGAGGGGGCCGAGCAAGGGGGCCGGCACACCGTGGTGTTCCGCAGCACCATGCTCCCGGGCACCTGTCTGAACCTGCTGCTGCCGATCCTGGAGAAGTACGTCGGCGGCACGGCCGGGGTGGACATCGGGGTCGCGGTCAACCCGGAGTTCCTGCGCGAGGGCACGAGCGTGCGGGACTTCTTCGACCCGCCCAAGACCGTCATCGGCGAACTCGACCCGGCGAGCGGCGATGTGGTGGCGGCGCTGTACGAGGGCCTGCCCGGCGAGGTGTTCCGGGTGCCGGTCCCGACGGCCGAGGCGATCAAGTACGCGGACAACGCGTTCCACGGACTCAAGATCGGCTTCGCCAACGAGCTGGGCGCGGTGTGCCAGGCGCTCGGGGTGGACTCGCACCAGGTGATGGACGTGTTCCTGGCCGACCGCAAGCTGAACATCAGCCCCGCCTATCTGCGGCCCGGCTTCGCCTTCGGCGGCTCCTGCCTGCCCAAGGACCTGCGCAGCCTGGTCCACGCGGCGCGGCGCGCCGATGTCTCGGTGCCCATCCTCGCCCATGTGCTGCCCTCCAACGCCGACCATCTGCAGCGCGCGGTGGAGCTGGTCGAGCGCACCGGCAAGCGCCGGGCGGGGCTGTTCGGGCTGTCCTTCAAACCCGGCACCGACGACCTCCGCGAGAGCCCGCTCGTCGAGCTGGCGGAGCGGCTCTTCGGCAAGGGGTACGACCTGCGGATCTACGACGCCAATGTGAGCCTGTCCCGGCTGCTCGGCGCGAACCGCGAGTACATCGAGACCCGGCTGCCGCACCTGGCGCAGCTTCTCGCGGACTCCGTCGAGGAGGTGCTGGACCATGCCGAGGTGTGTCTCGTCGGGACCAGGGATCCGGCCGTGCTGGCGGCGCTGCCCCACGGCGAGGGACCGGTGATCGTCGACCTCGTCCGCCTTCCCGACGCCGAGGCGCGCCGGGCCGAGCCGGGGTACGTGGGCCTTGCCTGGTGACGTGAGCGGCGGCGGCCGGCCGGGCCGGCGCGCGCTGATCCTGGTGGAGAACCTGTCCGTGCCGTTCGACCGGCGGGTGTGGCAGGAGTGCACGACGCTGCGCGACGCGGGCTGGGAGGTGCATGTCATCTGCCCCCGGGGAAGCAAGCGGGACACGGAGGCGGAGGCGGAGATCGACGGGGTGCGGATCCACCGCTACCCGTTGCGCGCGGCCACCGGAGGGCCGGCCGGCTACCTGCGGGAGTACGGAGCGGCGCTGTGGCACACCGTACGGCTGGCCCGGAAGGTCGGCCCGGTCGACGTGGTCCACGCCTGCAACCCGCCCGACCTGCTGTTCCTGCCGGCCCTGTGGCTGAAGCGGCGCGGCGCGCGGTTCGTCTTCGACCAGCACGACCTGGTGCCCGAGCTGTACCTCTCCCGGTTCGGCCGCGGCGAGGACCTGCTCCACCGCGCCGTGTCCGCGCTGGAACGGCTGACGTACCGGGCCGCGGACATCGTGCTCGCCACGAACGAGAGCTACCGGGACGTCGCGGTGCGCCGGGGCGGCCGGCGTCCGGCGGATGTCTTCGTGGTGCGCAGCGCGCCCGACACCGACCGGTTCCACCCCGTACCGCCCGAGCCGGAGCTGAAGCGCGGCAAGCCCCATCTGCTGTGCTACCTCGGCGTCATGGGCCCCCAGGACGGCGTCGACTATGCCCTGCGGGCCCTCGCGAAGCTCCGTGACGAGCTGGGGCGGACCGACTGGCACGCGGTGTTCGTCGGGGGCGGTGACACCTTCGACGCGATGGTGGCGCTGTCCCGGCGGCTCGGGCTCGCGGAGCAGGTGCAGTTCACCGGGCGCGTTCCGGACGCCGAGCTGGTGCGCTACCTGTCGACGGCGGACGTGTGCCTCTCCCCCGACCCGTGCAATCCGCTCAACGACGTGTCCACGATGAACAAGGTCCTGGAGTACATGGTGATGGGCCGGCCGATCGTCTCGTTCGACCTCCGGGAGGCGCGCGTCTCCGCCGGTGACGCCGCCGTGTACGCGTCCGCCGACGACGAGGCCGAGTTCGCCGCGCTCATCGCGCTGCTGCTGGACGATCCGGAGCGGCGGGCCCGGATGGGCAAGATCGGCCAGGAGCGGATCGGCGGGGCGCTCTCCTGGCGGAACTCCCAGCGCGCGCTGCTCGCCGCCTACGCCGCCGCCTGCCGGGACAGCGCTCCGGCGCCGGCGGGCGGCCCGGACCGGGCAGGGAAGAGGCCGCACCGTTGAGCGACGACACGATACGGCTGGCCACGATCGGGCGGATCGTCCGCCGGCGCCGGCGACTGCTCGCCTTCGTCGCCGTGGCGGGCGCGCTCGTCGGGTTCGCCGCCTCCGTGCTCTTCCCGCCGCGGTACACGACATCGGCGTCGGTCCTGCTGCCGGGGGCGTGGGAGGAGCGCGAGCTGCTGACGCAGGCGGAGATCGCGACCAGTTCGGTGGTGCTCGACCGCGCGGCCGCGGCGCTCGGCCGGGCCGGGGCCGGGGACGGCGCGCTGCGGGACCGGGTGAGCGCCGAGGCCGCCGACGGGAACATCATCAGGATCTCGGGCACGGCCGACACCCCGGAGCGCGCGCGGCGGCTCGCCGACGAGGTGGCCCGGCAGTTCGTCGCGTTCGCCGCGCGGATCGCGGGCGACAGCACCGACCCCGAGGCGGCGGCGCGCCCCGAGGCGCTACGGGAGATGGTGACGCGGACCAGCCGCCGCATCACCGAGCTGGCCGACGCGGCCGATCCGGGGCAAACGGTGGAGAGCGTGGCGACCCGTACCGAGCTGGCGAAGCTGCGCACCGCGCTGCAGGAGGCCGTCAACAAGCTGGACCAGGCCGACCCGGCCGCCAACCAGGCCGGCATGGTCGTCATGGGGCCGGCGGCCCGGCCGGCCGGCGCGGCACCGCCGACGAGGGCGCAGCTCATCGGCGGCGGGGCGCTGCTGTTCTTCCTGCTCGCGATCGTCGGCCATCTCACCGCCGCGCGGATGAGCCGCCGGCCGCGCACCGGACCGGAGATCGCCGCGGCGCTGGGCTCGGCGCTGCTGGGCACCGTCGACGTACCGGATGAACGGCGCACGCACCGGCCGGAGGGCCGGGGCCCGCGGACCACGGTCCGCCGGCTGCTGGGCGCCGACGTCCGGTGGGACCTGCCGGTCCTGCCGGCGTCCGGCGACGAGGCCGGCCGGCGGATCCGCTACCGGCGGGTGTGCGCCCGCCTCCGGGACCAACTGGCGGGCCTCCGGCGGCTGCTGGTCGTCGTCCCGGACGGCGACGAGATTGCCCGCCGGGCCGCCGGGCGGCTCGTCGCCGAGGCCGGGAGCGAGCTGCTGCCGCGGGTGGTGGCGGTCCCGGTGTCCCGGCCGATGGTGCCGGACCGCGACGACGAGTCCGGGGCCCTGGTCGTGCTCGGCGCGGGCAACTGGACCGCCGGAGAGCTGACCGGCCTCGCCGAGGCGTGTGCGGACGCCGGGCACGAGGTCGTCGGTGTCGTCGTCGCCGGCGCGGTACGGGACCGTCCGACGCGCGCCGCCGGGCGTCCCCGGGACGCCGCCACGCCGGCGCTCGCGGTGGGCGCCGACGCGACGGGAGGTCCGGGGTGACGACGCGTACGACTCCGGAGCCGCCGACCGCCGCTCCGCTGCTGGACCTTCAGTCGCTGGTGGTGGCGGTACGCAGGCGGCGCCGCCTCTGGTGCTCCCTGGCGCTGCTGGGGCTGCTCGCCGGGGCGGCGGTGGCGGTCCTGATGCCGCAGCCGCCGACCGCGGTGACCACGGTGCTCGTCCTGCACCAGGAGGACCAGCCGAACGACCCCGGAACGCTGATCCGCACCGACGCCGCGCTGCTGCGGACCACGCTGATCGCCGGTCAGGCCCTGCGCTCCCTCGGGTCCCCGGAGAAACCGGAGGACTTCATGGCGGAGTACGGGGGTGTCGGCCTGACCAACAACCTGCTCCGGATCACAGTGACGGGTGACAGCGACGCGGCGGCGGTGGCCCGCGCCGGGGCGCTGGCCGAGGCGTTCGTCGCGGACCATGTGCGGCGGATACGGCAGGCCGCGAACGCCGAGTCCAAGGGGCTGCTCGACCAGCGTGACCGGATGCGGGACGAACTCGCCCAGGTCGACAAGGCGATCGGGGACGGACCGCCGCAGGGCGGGCCGCAGGCGTCCGCGGCCATGGAGTCGCTCTACGCCCGGCGGGCCGAACTCACCTCGCGGATCACCGACTTCGGCCGGCGGGCCTCGGAGGCGGGCATCGGCACGCCCCGGCTCGTCGCCGGCACACAGATCGTCGACGCCCCGCGCGCGGTGCGGCACTCCCTGCCGCGGACCGCCGCCACCAACTCCGGGATCGGGTTGGTCCTCGGGCTCGTCCTCGGGCTCTCGGTGGCCGCGGTCTCCACGGTGGTGGCGGACCGCCCCGTACTGCGCCGGGACATCGCGGCCAACCTCGGCGCCTCGGTCATCGCGGAACTGCCCCGCCGGCCGGCCGGGTGGTGGCGGCGCCGGCGGACCCGGGCGGCACACGAACGGCTCGTCACATCCCTGGCGCGCACCGTGCGCGGCTCCGACCGGCCGGTGTCGCTGCTGGAGCTGGGGTGCCCGCGCGGCGCGAGCGCGATCGCCCTGGACCTCGGCCGGGCACTGGCGGCGGAGGGGCCGGTGGTCGTCGTCGACGGTCTGCCCGGCGGCCGGCTGGCCGGCCGCCGCCCGAAGCCGGGAGACCCGGCCGTGGTCAGCGGCGAGGAGGCCGCGGCCGGGTCGGGTCAGGAGCGCCGGCTCGGCGTCGGCTCGGTGGCGCCCGGCACGGCGTGGACCGACCTGCGGCACCTCGGCACCCGGACCGTGCTCGTCGTACGGGCCGGGCACGGCAGCGCCGCGTGGCTGCACACCGTGGCGCGCCACCTCGCGGACCAGCGCGTCCCGGTGATCGGTGTGGTGCTGATCGACCCCGATCCGCGTGACCGGACCGACGGCACGCTGTGGAACGGGCCGGGCACCGCGCCGCCCGGCCGGAACGAGCCCGCGGCCCGGCGGAACGGGACGGAGCGAGGACGGACGGAGCGGCTGCCGAGCTGGGCGGCACGGGTCCCGGACAGCGACCAGGAGGCACGGTAGGACATGTGTGGCATCGCAGGCACGTACCGGTGGCCGGACGGGAAGGCCGTGACCGACCGGCTCACCGATGTCCTCGCCCACCGCGGTCCGGACGGGGCGGGCCGCTACAGCCACCCCGCCGGTGACGGCGAGGTGCACCTCGGGCACCGCCGGCTGGCCGTCATCGACCTGTCCGGGACCGGCGCCCAGCCGATGGTCTCGGGCGGCCTCGTCCTGACGTACAACGGCGAGCTGTACAACGCGCCCGAGCTGCGGGCCGAACTGGCGGCCGCCGGGGTGCGCTTCCGCGGCACCTCCGACACCGAGGTGCTGCTGGAGGCCTGGCGGCGCTGGGGCACGGACTGCCTGCCCCGGCTGCGCGGCATGTTCGCGTTCGGGATCTTCGACGAGCGGACCGGTGAGCTGGTGCTCGCCCGCGACCAGCTCGGCATCAAGCCGCTGTTCCTGCTCCGGCGCGGCGAGGGGCTGGTGTTCGCCTCCGAACTCAAGGCGCTCGCCGCCGTGAGCGGCGGGTCCCTCCAGGTGGACCACGCGGCGCTGGTGGCCTCGCTGCTGTACTACTGGGTGCCGGACTCGCGGTGCGCGTTCCGCGAGGCGGAGAAGCTGCCGCCGGGGAGCTGGCTGCGGTGCCGGCCCGACGGCCGGGTGGAGCGCGGCCGGTTCTGGCACCTGCGGGAGGTCGCCGCCGAGGCCCGGGAGCGGGCCCGGGACGGCGAGCTGCCGGATGTCGCCGCCGCCGTCGAGGAGTCGACCCGGCGTCATCTGCTCTCCGACGTACCGGTGGCGACGTTCCTCTCCGGCGGGCTGGACTCCAGCTATCTGACCGCGCTGGCGGCCCGGGACCACCCCGGGATCTCCGCGTACACCATCGGGTTCCGCGCCGAGGACGCCCGGTTCGAGGCGATGCCGGACGACCTGCGGTACGCCCGTCAGGTGGCCGAGCGGTTCGGCGTCGATCTGCACGAGATCGAGATCGCGCCGAACGTGCTCGACCTGCTGCCGCGGATGACGTACCACCTGGACGAGCCGGTCGGCGACCCGGCCGCGATCAACACGTTCCTGATCTGCTCGGCCGCCCGGGAGGCCGGGGTCAAGGTGATGCTCTCGGGGATGGGCGCCGACGAGCTGTTCGCCGGGTACCGCAAGCACCTGGCCAACCTGCTCGCGCTGCGCTACCAGCGCGTCCCGCGGCCCCTGCGGCGCGGCCTGTCCGCGGCCGTGGACCGGCTGCCGGTCGCCACGGCCCGCCGGGGGTACCGGTCGGTGCGCTTCGCGAAGCGGTTCCTCTCCTTCGCCGGTCTGCCGGAGGAGACCGCGTTCCGGCGCAGCTACACCCTGTACGACCGGGAGGAGCTGCTCGCCCTGGTCGATCCGGACCTGGCCGGCACGGTCGACGACGTACTGACCGAACACGCGGACATCTACGAGGACAACGACCTCGACGACTTCGTCAACCGCATGTGCCTGGGCGACGCCCGGATGTTCCTGCCGGGCCTGAACCTCGCGTACACGGACCGGTCGAGCATGGCCGCCTCGACCGAGGTACGGGTGCCGTACGTGGATGTCGAGGTGGTGAAGGCGGCGTTCGCGGTGCCCGGTGATCGCAAGATCGTCGGACGGCAGGGCAAGGCGGTCCTCAAGGAGGCGGCCGGCTCCGTCCTGCCCCGGGAGATCGTGTACCGGCCCAAGGGCCTGTTCAGCGCCCCGCTGCGGGCCTGGATGAGCCGGGATCTGGCACCGCTGATGCGCGAGGTCGTGCACGACGGGGAGCTGGTCCGCTCCGGGCTCCTGCGGCGTGACGCGCTGGCGCGGATGGTCGCCGAGGACGCCGCCGGGCACCGGGACTTCTCGAAACACCTGTGGCATGTGCTGACCCTGGAGTACTGGTATCGCGGCGCGACCTCCGGGGCCGGCCAGGACCCTCCCCCGACGGCGTAGCGACCGCCCTTGACGGCCGGCGGCCTCCCTTGACGACTGGTGACCTCCTTTGACGACTGGCGTTTCCCTTGACCACTGGCGATTTCCCTTGACCACTGGCGATTTCCCTTGCGTAGCGATCTCCCTTGACGGCGTAGAGACAAGAGGACTTCGGTGAAACAGGTTGTGCAGAACTACAAGAGCGGCGAGCTGGCGCTGCTGGACGTGCCGGTGCCGGGGTGCAAGCCGGGCGGTGTGCTGGTGCGCAGCGCCTACTCGCTGATATCCACCGGGACCGAGCTGATGAAGGTGTCCGAGGCCGGCATGTCGATGCTGGGCAAGGCCCGCTCCCGGCCGGACCAGGTGGCCAAGGTCGTGCAGAGCGTGGCCACCAACGGGGTGCCCGCCACCTACCGCAAGGTGATGGGCAAGCTGGACTCGTACACGCCGCTGGGCTATTCGCTGTGCGGGGTGGTCGAGCAGGTCGGCGCCGGGATCGACGACGTGAAGGCCGGCGACCTGGTGGCCTGCGCGGGCAACGAGCACGCGCTGCACGCCGAGCTGAACTGGGTGCCGAAGAACCTCTACGCCCGGGTGCCGGACGGCCTCGCGCCGCGGCACGCGGCCTTCGGCACGGTGGGGTCGATCGCGTTGCAGGGCGTCCGCCGGGGCGAACCGCAGCTCGGCGAGGTGGCGCTGGTCATCGGTCTCGGCCTGATCGGGCAGCTGGTGGTGCAGTTGCTGGCCGCCTCGGGGGTCCGCGTCGTCGGGGCCGACCCGGACCCGGTGCGCTGCGAGCTGGCCGAGCGGCTGGGAGCGGCGGCCTGCGGCGATCCCGCCTCGGCGGCCGTGGCGAACGCCGTCGCCGAACTCACCGGCGGTCACGGCGTGGACCAGGTGTATCTGGCCGCGGGCGGCGGCAGCAACCAGCCCGTCGAGCTGGCCGCCCGGCTGTGCCGGGACCGCGGCCGGGTCGTCGACATCGGCAAGTGCCGCCTGGACCTGCCGTGGAACGCTTACTACGAGAAGGAGCTGGACGTCCGGTTCTCCCGCAGTTACGGTCCCGGGCGCTACGACCCGGAATACGAGCTGGAGGGGCGGGACTACCCGATCGGCTATGTGCGCTGGACCGAGCGCCGCAACCTGGCGTGCTTCCTCGATCTCCTCGCCCGTGGCAGCGTCGACGTGGAACCCCTGGTCTCCCACATCGCCGACTTCGACGACGCCGTCGAGACGTACGGGCGCCTGAAGGACGGCGAACTGAAGGCCGTGGCGGTGCTGTTCCGGTACCCCGAGCAGAACGAGGAAACGGAGGAGGCGGAGGAGGCGGAGGCCCCCGCCGTGACCGTGCCCGCGGTGCGTCGCGGTGGCGGTGGGTCCGCCCCGGCCCGGTCCGCGAAGGCGCCGGTGCGGCTGGCGTTCGTCGGCGCGGGGAACTACGCGACGTCGATGCTGCTGCCGCACCTGGCCCGGCGCGACGGCGTCGAGCTGGCCACGGTCGTCACCACGACGGCGCTCTCCGGGGCCAACGCGCAACGGAAGTTCGGCTTCGCCGGGGCCACCACCGATCTTGACGCCGTGCTCGGCGACCCGTCCGTCGACGCGGTGTTCGTGGTCACCCGGCACAGCTCGCACGCCGAACTGACCCGGCAGGCACTCCTGGCCGGCAAGGCGGTGTTCGTGGAGAAGCCCCTGGCCCTCACCGAGGACGAGCTGGCGGGCGTGGTCGCGGCGGTGGAGGAGTCCGGCAACGACCAGCTGCAGGTGGGCTTCAACCGCCGGTTCGCGCCGCTGCTGCGGGAGGCCCGGCAGCGGTTCGGCGCCCGGACCGGCCCGGCGAGCCTCCGCTACCTGGTCAACGCGGGCCGGCTGGAGCACGGCAGCTGGTACCTGCGGGGTGCCACCGAGGGCTCGCGGTTCGCCGGCGAGGGCGGGCACTTCATCGACACGGCGAGCTGGCTGCTGGCGGCCGACCCGGTCTCGGTGTACGCGCTCACCACACCCGGCGACGAGGACCTCCAGGTCGTGCTGGGGTACCCGGGCGGGTCCACCGCCACCATCAGCTACGTCACCACCGGCCCGGCCGGCTTCCCCAAGGAGACGCTGGACCTCGTGGCGGACGGCCGGGCGCTGCGGCTCGACGACTTCGTCCGGGCCACCGTCCACGACGGCCGCGGCAGGCCGTGGGTCAGCTCCCGGCTGCCGAAGGCCCGGGACAAGGGCCAGTCCGCCGAACTGGCCGCGTTCGTCAAGGCCGTACGGACCGGCGGGCCGATGCCGGTGCCGCTGGAGTCGCTGGTCGCCACCACGGCGGCCACCCTCGCCGTACGGGCCGCTCTGGCCGGCGGCGCGCCGGTGACCCTGGCGAGGGCGCTGTGACGGTGAGTGCGGGGAGTCCGGGCTGGTATCTGCGGCGGCTGTCCCGGATGGGGCCGCGGGAGGTCGCCGGCCGGGCGGGCGACGCGGCGCGCAGGCGGCGGTGGCGGTCGGCGCTCCCGGAGTGCCCGGAGGTGACCGGCGCCCGGTTCACCGCGGTCCTGCCCGCGGGGACGATCGCCGCGGTGGCGCCGGACGCCGCGAAACGGCTCGTCGCCGACGCGGACCGGCTGATGGCCGGGCACGGCGGGTACTTCGGGGTGGACCGCGACGACCTGGCCGACCCGGACTGGTCGTACGACCCGAGGACCGGGCGCCGGGCTCCGTGGGACCACGCCTTCGACGTGCCGTACCGGGACGAGGACGCGGTCGGGGACATCAAGCAGATCTGGGAGCTGTCCCGGCACCAGTACCTCACCGTGCTCGCCGCCGCCTACGCGCTCACCGGCGACGAGCGGTACGCCGAGCGGGTGGCCGCGCATCTGCGGTCGTGGTGGGCGGCCAACGCGCCGCTGCGCGGCGTCCATTGGACCAGCGGCATCGAGCTGGGGATCCGGCTGCTGTCCTGGGTGTGGATCCGCCGGCTGCTCGACGGCTGGCCGGGCGCGACCGGGCTGTTCGAGGGCAACCCGGTGGCGCTCCGGCAGATCTGGCACCACCAGCGCTGGCTGGCCGCCTTCCCCAGCCGGGGTTCCTCGGCCAACAACCACGTCATCGCCGAGGCCGCCGGGCAGACCGCCGCGGCCTGCGCGTTCGGGTGGTTCCCCGCCTCGGCGCGCTGGCGGGCCGACGCGCTGCGGTCGCTGGAGCGGCAGTTACGGAGCAACACCTTCGGCTCCGGCCTCAACCGGGAGCTGGCCACCGAGTACCACGGGCTGGTGCTGGAGCTGGGCCTGGCCGCGGTGGCCGAGGCGGACGGCGCCGGTGTGCCGGTCCCCGCGTCGGTCCGGGAGGTGCTGCTGCGGATGACCGACGCGCTCGCCGCCGTCGTGGACGGCCACCTGCGGCCGCCGCGCCAGGGGGACGCGGACGACGGGCACGGTCTGGTCCTGGACGGCGCGGACACCGACCGCTGGGCCTCGCTGCTGGCCACCGGGGACGCCGTGTTCGGCCGGCTCGCCTGGTGGCCGGCGGTGACCGGCACCGATGTGCGGACCCCGCTGCTGGCCGCGCTCATCCGGCCGTACGCGGGGAACGGGACCGCGTCGCCGGCGATCTCCCGCCCGGCCCGCCGGCCGGCCCATTTCGCGGACGCGGGGATGACCATCCTGCGGGGGCCTGCGGAGATCTGGTGCCGCTGCGACGGTGGTCCGCACGGATTCCTGTCCATCGCCGCGCACGCCCACGCGGACGCGCTGTCCGTGGAGGTCCGGCACGACGGGGTCGATGTGCTCGCCGACCCGGGGACGTACTGCTACCACGGGCAGCCCGCGTGGCGGCGGTACTTCCGGTCGACCCTCGGCCACAACACCCTGCGGCTGGACGGCGCCGACCAGTCCGTCTCCGGCGGCCCGTTCCTGTGGACCCGACAGGCCCGCAGCCGCGTCCTGGTCGCGGACCCGTCCGGCGCGTCCGGCGAATCCGGCGAATCCGGCGGGGGGACGGCCCGCTGGTGCGCCGAGCACGACGGCTACGGGCGCTCCGTGCACCGCCGCCGGGTGGAGCTGACCGCCGCGAGCCGGGAGCTGCGGGTGGTCGACGAGGTGCGCGGCCCGCGCCGGGCCGCGCAGTTGGCGTTCCACCTCGGCCCGGCGATCACCGCGGAACTGGCGGGCAACCGGGCCGCGCTCACCTGGACCCGGGACGGCGAGGACCGCTCCGCGACGCTCGACCTGCCCGGGGAGCTGTCATGGCGGGCGCACCGCGGCGAGAGCGAGCCGCCGCTGGGGTGGTACTCCGCCGGCTTCGGGCGCAAGGAACCCGCCACCACGCTGATCGGCACCGGCTTCACCGGCGGCGCGCGGGAGTTCACCACCGTACTCAAGTTCCACGACTAGGTCCTGACCAGGTCCTTCCGTGGAGATCAGGCCGGATCGACGACAGGCTCCGAGGAGTCCGAGGAGGACGACGCGTGCGTAGGCAGTGGCGGCAGTGGCGGCACTGGGCGTTACCGGCGGCACCGCTGGCGCTGGCCCTGCTGGCGGCGACCGGCTGCGAGAGCGCGCCGGACGCGCGACCGGAGCCGACCACCCGCGCGCCGTCCACGTCCGTGGCCCGGGTGTGCGCCGAGCCGGCGGCCGGGCCGGCGAAGGCGCCGGCGGGCGCGGTGACGGTCGATCCCGCGGTCACCGGTGACCTGGCCGCGAAGACCAGGAACAGCCCCCCGCACACCACGTTCTGGCTCCGGCCCGGCACGCACCGGCTCGCACCGGACCGCTACGCCCAGGTCATCCCCAAGGAGGGGAACAGCTATGTCGGCGCGCCGGGCGCGGTGCTCGACGGCCGGAAGACCAACCAGTACGCGTTCGGCGGCACCGCCCGCGACGTCACGATCCGCCATCTGACCGTGCAGCGGTTCGTCGCACCGCACAACGAGGGCGTGGTCAACCATGACTCGGCCGACGGGTGGCTGATCGAGCACGCGACGATCCGGAACAACTCCGGCGCCGGGCTGATGGCCGGCGCCCGCCAGCGGGTCCGCGCCAGCTGTCTGCGCGGCAACGGCCAGTACGGCATGAACGCGTACCAGGCCTCCGGGCGCCTCACCGGCCTGGTCGTCGAGGGCAACGAGATCACCGGCAACAACCGGGACGACTGGGAGCGGCGGCGGCCGGGGTGCGGCTGCACCGGCGGCGTCAAGTTCTGGGCCGTCGACGGCGCCGACGTACGCGGCAACTGGGTGCACGACAACCGCGGGGCCGGGCTGTGGGCGGACACCAACAACAACGACTTCCGCATCGAGGACAACGTGCTGGAGGCCAACGACGGTGCCGCGCTGATCTACGAGACCAGCTACAACGCGGTCATCCGGAAGAACACGATCCGGCGGAACAACTGGGTCGAGGGCCGCCGGTACGCCGACCGCGGCGACACCTTCCCGTTCGCGACGGTCTACCTGTCCGAGTCCGGCGGCGAACCACGGATCCGGGCCCGCACCGACAAGATCGAGATCTACCGGAACGTGCTGGAGGACAACTGGTCGGGGATCACCCTGTGGGAGAACGCCGACCGGTTCTGCAACAGCCCGGCCAACACCTCGTCCGGCGCCTGCACCCTGCTGGTGAAGGACACCCGCCGCTGCGCGCGGCCGGCGATCGCCACCGCGCCGCTCTACGACGACTGCCGGTGGAAGACCCAGCGGGTGGAGATCCACGGCAACCGTTTCCTGCTGGACCGGTCCGTCGTCGACTGCGCGGCGAAGTGCGGCCGCATGGCGCTGCTGGCCAACTACGGCACCTACCCGGACTGGTCGCCGTACCAGGGCGAGCGGGTGGCCGAGGCGATCACCCGCGCGCAGCACAACCGCTGGTACGACAACGTCTACGTCGGGCCGTGGGAGTTCGTCGCCCACGACCCGAGCCGGGTCCTCGACTCCGGGCAGTGGCGGGGCGCGCCGTACGAGCAGGACGCGGGGAGCACCTTCCGCGCGCGGGACGGTGGCTGAGATGGGCGCGGACCACAGGGACCACACGGACCACACGTCGAAGATCGTCGGGACGGTCTGGGGGCTGCTGATCCTCAACACCCTCGGCTCCGCCGGGGCGAGGACCATCGTCCCGCTGCCCCGCTCCCTCATCCAGATGGTCACCATGGGCGCGCTGGTCGCCGCGTTCGCGCTGGCGCTCGCGGTCAATCTCCGGCTGCGCGTGCGGGCCAGTGCCTTCGTCTTCCTGCTCACCCTGCTGCTGGTGCCGAGCGTGATCTCCAGCGCGGACCTGGAGTCCGGGTTCGGCGCGCTGTTCCGCTGCGCCCGGCTGGCCCTCTTCGTCGGCACGCTGTGGCTGCTCAGCCGCTGGTGGGACGGCGGCCCGGCCTTCGTCCGGCACCACATCCGGATGTACTTCGCGGTCCTCTGCTCGGTGGCGGCCGGCGCGGTGATCTCACCGGGAGCCGCCCTGCCCGAGCTCTACGGCGGGCGGCTGGTCGGCGCGTTCTGGCCGCTCACCCCGCCGCAGATCGGACAGTACGCCGCAGTGATCATCGGGCTCACCGTGCTGCTCGTGCTGGGCCGCGGGACCGACCGGGTCAGCGCGGTGGCGGTCATCGTGCCGTCCCTCGTCCTGCTCGCGCTGACCCATACCCGTACGGCCACGCTCGGCCTGCTCGCCGGGCTGGTGCTGGCGATCGGTTCGCTCGTCCTGACCAGCGCCGCGGCCCGCCGGTTCTTCGCCTGGGCGGTGGTGTGCGCCGGCGTGGCCGCGGTGGGGTTCGGCTCCGTGGTGCAGGCGTGGTTCCTGCGCGGGCAGAGCCAGGAGAACTTCACCAGCCTCACCGGCCGGGCCAAGGTCTGGGACGCCCTGCTGGCGGCGCCGCGGACGACCTCGGAGTTCCTGTTCGGCGCGGGGCTGGGCGACAAGTCGTTCGGCGGGCTGCCGATCGACAACAGCTGGCTGGCCGTCTACCACGAGCAGGGCGTGACCGGTGTCGCCGTGGTGGCGGCGGTCTTCGTCGCGCTGGGCGGTGTCGCGCTGCTGCGGCCGCCGTCGGTGCCGAGGGCCTGCGCCCTCTTCCTGATCTGCTACTGCGCGATCGCCTCGTACACCGAGGCCGGGCTGGGCGACGCCTCGCCGTATCTGCTGCATCTGGCCGTGGCCGCCTCCCTGCTGGCGGCGCCCGCCGCGGCCCCCGCCCTCGCGATGCCCGAACCGGTGGGCGGACCGATGCCCGAGCCGGCGCCCGAAGCCTCTCGGCGGGGCGTCGTCCCGCGCGAGGCCTTGAGACCGGAGGTGACCTGACCATGCGTGTCCTCGTGGTGCACAACCGCTACGCCTCGGCGCAGCCGAGCGGGGAGAACACGGTCGTCGACCAGGAGGTGGCGCTGCTGCGCGAGGCCGGCCACCGGGTCGGGGTGTTCGAGCGGCGCAGCGACGACATCGCCGCCCGCTCCCTGCCGGCCAAGGCCGCGCTGCCGCTGCTGGTGCCGTGGAACCCGGCGGTCCGCGCGGAGCTGGCCGCCCGGCTCCGCGCCGAGCGGCCGGACGTGGTGCACGTCCACAACGTCTTCCCGCTGCTGTCGCCGGCGGTGCTGGCCGCCTGCGCCGACGCCGGTGTGCCCGCCGTCGCCACGCTGCACAACTACACGCAGGTCTGCCCGCCCGGCACGCTGCGGCGGGACGGCCGGCCGTGCGCCGAGTGCGTCGGGGCGTCGCCGCTGCCCGCCGTCCGGCACGGCTGCTACCGGAACTCGCGGCTGGCGACGGTGCCGCTCGCGGTCAGCCTGTCGGTCAACCGGCGGCGGTGGTGGACCGGTGTGGAGCGGTTCTTCTGCATCTCCGCGGCGCAGCGCGAGGTCCTGGTGCGGGCCGGTATGCCCGCCGAACGGCTGGCGGTGAAGCACAACTTCGTGCCCGACACCGGCGCCCGCCGGGCGGGCTCCGGCGAGCATCTGCTCTATCTCGGCCGGCTCGCGGAGGCCAAGGGCGTGCGGCTGCTGATGGCCGCGTGGGACGACATCGCCGCCGGGGGCGGGGTGGGCGTACCGCTCGTGATCGCCGGCGCGGGGCCGCTGGAGCGGGAGGTGACCGCCTGGGCGGCGGGCCGGGACGATGTGCGGTACGCGGGCCTGTACGACCCGGCGGAGTGCCGGCGGGCCCTCGCGCGGGCGGTCGCCGTGGTGGCTCCGTCGACCTGGCTGGAGGCGTTCGGCCTGGTGGTGGTGGAGGCGATGGCGGCGGGGGTCCCGGCCGTCGCCGCCGGGCACGGCGCCTTCACCGAACTCGTCGAGGACGGGGTGACCGGGCTGCTCCACCGGCCCGGCGAGCCCGCCTCGCTCGCGTCCTGCCTGCGCCGGATCACGGCCGGGCCGGAGCGCAACCGGGAGATGGGCCGGGCGGCCCGGCGCCGTTACGAGCGGGACTTCAGCCCGGCCGTCGGGCTGGAGCGCCTGGTGGAGGGGTACCGCACCGCGATCGCGGTGCGCTCCGGCGGCGGGGACGGCCCGCCGCCGGCAGGGGACGGAAGCACTGGCCCGCGGCGGGGAGACCCGCGCGGGCGGGATGGGGGCAGGAGATGACACGATGCCGACTCTGCGGCTCGACGGCGCTGTCCAGCGTCGTCGACCTGGGGGCGACCCCGCCGTGCGAGAGCTTTCTCGCGGCGGACGAACTGGACCGGCCGGAGCCGGCGTACCCGCTGCACCTGCGGGTCTGCACCGACTGCTGGCTCGCGCAGATCCCTCCGCTGATCACACCGGAGGAGACGTTCACGCAGTACGCGTACTTCTCCTCCTACTCGACCTCCTGGGTGGAGCACGCGCGGGCGTTCGTCTCCGGCGCCGAACAGCGGCTGGGCCTCGGCACGGACTCCTTCGTGGTCGAGGTCGCGAGCAACGACGGGTATCTGCTGCGGCATGTGACGGACCGCGGGATCCGCTGCCTCGGCATCGAGCCCTCGGTGAACGTCGGCGCCGCGGCGCGGGAGGCGGGGGTGCCCACGCTCACGGCGTTCCTGGACCCGGGGACCGGCGCCGGTGTCCGCGCCGAGCACGGCCCGGCGGACCTGGTCGTGGCCAACAACGTGTATGCGCACATCCCCGACGTGGTCGGGTTCACCCGGGGGCTGCGGGCCCTGGTCGCCGACGACGGCTGGGTCTCCATCGAGGTGCAGCACCTGCTGACCCTGATCGAGGAGAACCAGTACGACACGATCTACCACGAGCACTTCCAGTACTACACGGTGGCGTCCGCGATCCAGGCGCTGGCGAGCGGCGGGCTCACGCTCGTCGACGTCGAGTTGCTGCCCACGCACGGCGGCTCCGTCCGGCTGTGGGCCCGCCCCGCCGAGGCGGCCGGCGAGCCGACCCGGCGGGTGGCCGACGTACTGGACCGGGAGAAGGCCGCCGGGCTGCAAGAGCTGTCCGGGTACACCGAGTTCTCCGCCCGGGTGGCCAAGGTGCGCCGGGACCTGCTGCGGTTCCTCATCGAGGCGGCCGAGCGCGGCGAGACGGTCGTCGGCTACGGCGCCCCGGGCAAGGGCAACACCCTGCTCAACCACTGCGGCATCCGGCCCGACCTGCTCCCGTACACGGTCGACCGCAACCCGTACAAGCACGGCAGGTTCACCCCGGGCACCCGCGTCCCGATCCTGCCGCCCGAACAGATCGGCGTCGACCAACCGGACTACGTCCTCGTCCTGCCCTGGAACCTGCGGGCGGAGCTGGTCGAGCAGCTCTCCTTCGTGCACGCCTGGGGCGGCCGGCTGGTCTTTCCCATACCGGAACTGAGCATTGTCGAGGTCAAGCCATGAAGGTCGTACTGTTCTGCGGCGGCTACGGGCTGCGTATGCGCAGCGGAGCCTCCGACGACGTGCCCAAGCCGATGGCGATGGTCGGCCCGCGTCCGCTGATCTGGCACGTCATGCGCTACTACGCGTACTTCGGGCACACCGAGTTCATCCTGTGCCTCGGGTACGGGGCCCACCACATCAAGAACTTCTTCCTCACCTACGAGGAGACGACGTCCAACGACTTCGTGCTGCGGGGCGGGCGGACCGAGCTGCTCTCCACCGACATCTCCTCCTGGACGATCACGTTCGCGCAGACCGGCATCGAGTCGCCGATCGGGGAGCGGCTGCGCCGGGTACGGCACCACCTGGACGGCGACGAGATGTTCCTCGCCAACTACGCCGACGTGCTGACCGACGCGCCGCTGCCGCAGATGATCGACCGGTTCGCCCGGCGCGACGCGGGCGCGTCGATGATGGTGGTGCCGCCGCAGTCCTCGTTCCACTGCGTGGACCTGGGCGACGACGGCCTGGTGGGGGGCATCACGGCGGTGAGCGAGCTGCCGCTGTGGGAGAACGGCGGCTACTTCGTGCTCCGCCAGGAGATTTTCGACCACATCCCGGAGAACGGGGACCTGGTCGCCGACGGATGCGCCCAACTGGCCAAGCGGGGACGGCTGGTGGCGCACCAGCACCGCGGCTTCTGGAAGCCGACCGACACCGTCAAGGAGCGGGCCGCGCTCGACGACGCCTACGCCCGGGGCGACCGCCCGTGGGCCGTGTGGGAACGGGACGGCGCGGAGGCAGGCGCGAGCGGCGGCGGATACGGCTCCGGGGCGAGAGCGTGATCCGGCTCGGGGCGGGGCCCCTGACCCGGGTCGTCGCGGTGGGCGCGCACTGCGACGACATCGCCATCGGCGCGGGCGGCACCCTGCTGACGCTGTGTCAGGCGCGGCCGGGGATCCGCGTCGACGTGCTGGTGCTCTCCGGCGGTGGCGGCGAACGGGAGCGGGAGGAGCAGGACGCGCTCACCGCCTTCTGCCCTGGTGCCGACCTGCGGCTGACCGTACTCAAGCTGCCGGACGGCCGGCTGCCGGCGCACTGGGGCGAGGCCAAGGCCGCGGTCGAGGAGCTGCGCGCGCGGACCGAGCCGGATCTCGTGCTGGCCCCGCGCACCGACGACGCGCACCAGGACCACCGCGTCCTGGCGAAGCTGATGTCCACCGCCTTCCGCGACCACCTCGTGCTCGGCTACGAGATCGTCAAGTGGGACGGCGACCTCGGCCGGCCGGCGGCGTACCAGCCGCTGTCGCCGGAGACCGCCGAACGGAAGGCGCGGCTGCTCCAGGAGCACTACCCCTCGCAACGGCACCGGCCCTGGTACGACCGGGAGGCCTTCCTCGGGCTGGCCCGGATCCGCGGCATCGAAAGCCACGCGCGCTACGCCGAGGCGTTCGCCGTCACCAAACTCACTCTCGACCTGGGGGAATGAACTGTGCGCGTACTGCTGACCGGGCACCAGGGCTATCTGGGCACCGTGATGGCGCCCGTCCTCACGGCCGCCGGGCACGAGGTCGTCGGGCTGGACGCCGGCCTGTTCGCCGACTGCGTCCTGGGCCCGCAGCCCGAGGACCCGCCGGGGCCGCGGGTGGACCTGCGCGACATCACGGCGGCGCACGTGGCCGGGGTGGACGCCGTGATCCACCTGGCCGCCCTGTCCAACGACCCGCTGGGCGCGCTGGCGCCGGAACTCACCCACGACATCAACCACCACGCGTCCGTACGGCTGGCCCGGCTGGCCCGCGACGCCGGGGTACGGCGCTTCCTGTACGCGTCGACGTGCTCGGTCTACGGCGCCGCCGGGGAGAGCGGCCTGGTGACCGAGGACGCCCCGCTGCGCCCGGTGACGCCGTACGCGGAGTCCAAGGTGCGGGTGGAGGACGACCTGCACGCGCTCGCCGACGGCGACTTCAGCCCGGTGTTCCTGCGCAACGCCACCGCCTTCGGCTACTCGCCCCGGCTGCGCGCCGACATCGTGCTGAACAACCTGGTGGGCCACGCGCTGCTCTCCGGCGAGGTGCTGGTGCTCTCCGACGGCACCCCCTGGCGCCCGCTGGTGCACGCCGCGGACATCGCGCAGGCGTTCACGGCCGCGCTGACCGCGCCGCGGGATGCGGTGCACGACCGGGCGTTCAACATCGGCAGCGAGATCAACAACGTCACGGTCGCCGAGATCGCCGGGAAGGTCGCCGAGGCGATACCGGGCTCGCGGGTGGTGATCACCGGGGAGACCGGTGCCGATCCGCGGTCGTACCGGGTGGACTTCTCCCGGTTCCGTGCCGCGGTGCCCGGCTTCGCCTGCGCGTGGACGGTGGAGCAGGGCGCGCTCGAACTCGCCGACGCCTACCGGAAACACGGGCTGACCCGGGAGGACTTCGAGCAGCGCTTCACCCGGCTCGCCGTGCTGCGCGCGGCGTCCGACGCGGGCGCCGTCGACGACACCCTGCGGTGGCGCCGGTGACCGCGGCGGGCGAGGAGATGTACGCCCTGGTGGAGCGGTTGTACCCGCTGTGCCGGAGCATCACCGGCGACGGTGTGCGCGCCACCCTGGACATCGTCGGCGAGTACGTCCCGCTGGAGGTGCGCGAGGTGCCGACCGGGACCCGGGTGCTCGACTGGACGGTGCCGCAGGAGTGGAACATCCGGGACGCGTACATCGCCGACGGCGCGGGCAACCGGGTCGTCGACTTCGCCGCGTCCAGTCTGCACGTACTCGGCTACAGCGTGCCGGTGTCGGCGACCATGCCACTGGCCGAGCTGCGCGGACACCTGCACACGCTGCCGGACCACCCGTCCTGGGTGCCCTACCGCACCAGCTACTACCGGCCGGAGTGGGGGTTCTGCCTGGCCCAGGAGACCCTGGACGCGCTGCCGGACGGCGAGTACGAGGTGTGCGTCGACTCCACCCTCGCCGACGGCCACCTCACCTACGCCGAGCACGTGGTCCCCGGGCAGGTCGCCGACGAGGTGCTCGTCTCCAGCCATGTCTGCCACCCGTCGCTCGCCAACGACAACCTGGCCGGCATCGCGGTGGCGACGTTCCTGGCCCGGGCGCTGGCGGAGGCGACGCCGTACTACACCTACCGGTTCCTGTTCGCGCCCGGCACCATCGGGGCGATCACCTGGCTGGCCCGCAACGCGGAGCGGGTGGCACAGGTCAAGCACGGTCTGGTGCTGGCCTGCGCCGGCGACCCGGGGCAACTGAACTACAAGCGGAGCAGGCGCGGCGACGCGGAGATCGACCGGGTGCTGCGGCATGTGCTGCGCGCCTCCGAACGCCCGCACCACATCGCCGAGTTCACCCCGTACGGCTACGACGAGCGGCAGTTCTGCTCCCCCGGCTTCGACCTCGGCGTGGGCTCCCTCAGCCGGACCCCGTACGCCGGCTACCCCGAGTACCACACCTCGGCGGACAACCTGGACCTCGTCTCCCCGGGGGCGATGGCGGACACCCTCGCCGTGTGCCGCGAGGCGTTCGCCGTCCTGGACCGCAACCGGCGGTACGTCAACCTCAGTCCCTACGGCGAGCCGCAGCTGGGCCGGCGCGGGCTGTACGACTCGCTCGGCGGCCGCAGCGACGCGCAGCAGGCGCAGATGGCCATGCTCTGGGTGCTCAGCCTCTCCGACGGCGAGCACACGCTGCTGGACGTCGCCGAGCGGGCCGGGCTGCCGTTCGACACCGTCGCCGCCGCGGCCGACGCCCTGGGCGCGGCCGGACTGGTCAAGGCATGACGCCGATGACCACCGAGGAGAAGAAGACCACCGAGGGGAAGAGGACAACGGCACCGGACGGACCCGCCCGGCGGACCGCCGCCCGGGCCGTCGCCGCCCGGCTCTCCTGGGGACTGGCCGACCAGGCGGCCTCCAGCCTGACCAACTTCGTCGTGGGCATCTACGTGGCGCGCTCGCTCGGGCTCGCCGCGTTCGGCGTGTTCAGCCTGGCGTGGGTGACCTACGGCGTGGTGCTCAGCGTCTCCCGCGGGCTGGCCACCGACCCGCTCGTGGTGCGCTTCAGCGGGGTGCCGGAGGCCTCCTGGCGCGGGGCGGTGGCCCGGTCGTCGGGTACCGCGCTCGGCGTCGGTGCCGTGATCGGCGGCGTGTGTCTGGTGATCGGGCCGGTGGTCGGCGGCGCCGTGGGGGCCGCCTTCGCCTGCCTCGGCGTGATGCTGCCGGGGCTGCTGCTCCAGGACGCCTGGCGGTACGCGTTCTTCGCCGCCGGAACCGGGCGGAAGGCGTTCGTCAACGACCTGGTGTGGGGCGTCGCGCTCGTCCCGGCCATGGTGGTGGCGGCGCGCGTGGGCAGCGTGGCCGCCTTCGTGCTCGCCTGGGGCGGCTCCGCCGCGGTGGCCGCCGGGTACGGCTGCTTCCAGTCCGGGATCCGGCCCCGCCCGGCCGGAGCGCGGGCGTGGGTGCGCGACCACCGCGACCTCGGCTACCGGTACCTGGTCGAGAACACCTGCGTCAGCGGGGCGAGCCAGCTGCGCGCGTACGGGCTCGGCGCGATCGTCGGGGTCGGCGCGGTCGGGGTGGTCCGGGGCGCCGAGCTGCTGCTCGGCCCGTTCCTCGCCCTGCTGATGGGGCTGTCGCTGGTCACCGTCGCGGAGGCGGCCCGGGTGGTACGGCGGGCCCCGCACCGGCTGGGCACGTTCTGCCTCCTGCTGGGCGGCGCGCAGGCCGCCGCCGCGCTGCTCTGGGGCGCGGCACTGCTGCTGGTGCCGGACCGGGCGGGCGCGTTCGTGCTCGGCGGCGTCTGGCCCGCCGCCTCGGAACTCATCGTGCCGGCCACGCTCGGCGTCGCGGGCGCCGGCCTCGGCACCGGCGCGGCGGCCGGGCTGCGCGCGCTCGGCGCGGCCCGGCGCAGCCTGCGCTGCCAGCTGTTCGCCTCCGCCTGCTACGTCGGCGGCGGGCTCGGCGGGGCGGCCGTCGCGGGCACGCTCGGCTCGGCCTGGGGCGTCGCCGCGGCGACCCTCTGCGGCTCGGCCGTGTGGTGGCTGCAGCTGCGGTCCGCCCTGCGCGAGCGCCACCACCACCCCATCCGCGAAGTGAGGACGCCATGACCGCCCTTCCCCGGCTGAGCATCGGCCTGCCCGTGTACAACGGCGAGGAGTACCTCGCCGAGTCGCTCGACGCCCTGCTCGGCCAGACCTACGAGGACTTCGAGCTGGTCATTTCGGACAACGCCTCGACCGACGGGACCCAGGACATCTGCCGCCGGTACGCCGCGCGGGACTCGCGCATCCGGTACCTCAGGCTGCCCCGGAACATCGGCGCCGCGCCGAACCACAACCATGTGTTCACCGAGTGCCGCGGCGAGCTGTTCAAGTGGGCCTCGCACGACGATCTGTACGCCCGCGACCTGCTGCGGCGCTGTGTCGAGGCGCTGGACGAGCGGCCGGAGGTGATCCTCGCGCACAGCGGCCAGGCGGTCATCGACGGCGAGGGCCGGGTGAAGGTCCCGTACGAGTACGGGCTCGCCACCGACTCGCCGCACGCCCCGGAGCGCTTCCGCAGCCTGCTGTTCGAGCCGGGTGGCGACGACTTCTACGGGGTGATGCGGGCCGACATGCTGCGCCGGGTGAAGCCGCACGACAGCTATCACCACGCGGACCGCACGTTCGTCGCCGAGATCACCCTGCGCGGCCCCTTCCACCAGGTGCCGGAGCTGCTGTACTTCCGCCGCGACCACCCCACCCGCGCCGAGCGGGCCAACCCGGGCAAGCGCTCCCGGTGCGTCAACCTGGACCCGCGCCGGGCGGGCCCGCTGCACCCGACGCCCCGGCTGCTCGCCGAGTACGTGTGGGGCTTCGTCGCGGCGGTCCGGCGGGCGCCGCTCTCCCCGGCCGACCGGCGCGCCTGCTACCGCCATCTGGCCGCGTGGCTGGCCGGCCGGGTCCGGCCGGGCGCCGGCGAACGGGTCGAGGACCGCGCCCCGGTCGACCCGGCCCGGCTCACCGTCTCCGTCGACGCCCTGGTCGCCGGCCGCGAGGGGAGGCGGACATGACGCCCGCGCCCGGAACCCCGGTGCGCGTCGGGGTGTTCGGCCTGCTCGGCTCCGGCAACCTCGGCAACGACGGGTCGCTGGAGGCCGTGCTCGGGTACCTCCGCGCCGCGCACCCGGAGGCGGTGGTGGACGCGCTGTGCGGCGGACCCGAGACCGTCACGGCCCGGTACGGGATCCCCGCGACGCGGCTGCACTGGTACCGCGGGGAGTACCGGACCGCGTCGCGCGCGGGCGCGGTCGCGGCGAAGGGGCTGGGCAAACTCGTCGACGCCGTCCGCACCGCCGCCTGGGTGCGCCGGCACGACGTGGTGATCGTGCCGGGCATGGGCGTCCTGGAGGCGACGCTGCCGCTGCGGCCGTGGGGCTTCCCGTACGCGCTGTTCCTGCTCTGCGCGACCGGCCGGCTGTGCGCCACCCGGGTGGCGCTGGTCGGCGTCGGCGCCGCCCCGATCGGCAGCCGGCCGACCCGGACCCTGGTGCGCTGGTCGGCGCGGCTGGCCGCCTACCGCTCGTACCGGGACACGCTCTCCCGCGACGCGATGCGGGCGATGGGCGTGGACACCGCGCGCGACGAGGTCCACCCGGACCTCGCGTTCGCCCTGCCGACACCGCCCGCGGGCGCGCCCCCGGGTCCGCCGGGCCCGCCGGGACGGGTCTGTGTCGGCGTCATGGCCTTCCACGGCGGCGACGACGACCGCGACCGCGCCGGGGAGATCCACCGGCGCTACCTCGACGGGACGACCCGCTTCGTCCGCGCGCTGGCCGAGGACGGCAGGCCGGTCCGGCTGCTCACCGGCGACGAGGCCGACGCGCCGGTGGCCGCCGCGATCGTCGACGCGGTGGACTCGCCGCTGGTCACGGCCGCCGAGACGGCCTCGCTGGCCGACCTGATGCGGGAGACGGCCGCCGCCGACACCGTGGTGGCGACGCGCTACCACAACCTGGTCTGCGCGCTGAAGGTCGGCACGCCGACGCTGGCGCTCAGCTATGCGGCGAAGAGCGACGCGCTCATGGCGCGGATGGGGCTGGACGCGTACTGCCATCCGGCCCGCGAGGTCGACGCCGACCGGCTGCTCGAACAGTTCCGGGCGCTGGAGCGGGCATCGGCGGAGGTACGGCGGACCCTCTCCGAGCGGAACCTGGTCGCCACCCGGAGCCTGGAGCGCCAGTTCACCGCCCTGACAGCGGCCCTGTTCCCGGCGGCCGACCACGCCCACGCCGTACAGGAGGCCTCATGAACGCGCCCGGAATGAAAGCGACCGACGTCCCGGCGATCGCCGGCGCGTACCTGTTCGAGCCGACGCCGTACGCCGACGAGCGCGGCTCCTTCTGCCGCACCTTCGACGCCGACGTGGTCCGCTCGGTGGGCCTCGACCCGGACGCCTTCGTCCAGGACAGCCTGTCCCGCTCGGTCCGGGGCGTACTGCGCGGCCTGCACCTGCGCTCCGGCGCCGGGGAGGCCAAGCTGGTGCGGTGCTCGTACGGGCGGATCTTCGACGTCGTCGTGGACCTGCGGGCGGACTCGCCGACCTACCGGAACCGGGCCTTCTTCGAGCTGTCCGACGAGACGCAGACGACCCTGTACATCCCGGCGGGGTGCGCGCACGGCTTCCAGGCGCTGACCGGGCCCGCCGATGTCTCGTACCGGATCGACCGCCCGCACGATCCCGCCGAGGACGTGACGATCGCCTTCGACGACCCGGAGTTGGCCATCGA
Source organism: Streptomyces sp. NPDC056987 (assembly GCF_042673865.1). Classification (NCBI taxonomy): domain Bacteria; kingdom Bacillati; phylum Actinomycetota; class Actinomycetes; order Kitasatosporales; family Streptomycetaceae; genus Streptomyces; species Streptomyces sp. NPDC056987. The sequence goes on along the minus strand of NZ_JBHURV010000017.1, from coordinate 18,048 downwards.
CTGGCCGCTGCCGGTCACCTCGATGTCCCGGCGGGACCGGGAGGCGCCGGGCCTCGCCGAGTACCTGCGCCGGAAGGAGAGTTGAGGCCGCCATGGACACCGAACACACCGAGCACCCCGAACACACCACAGCCGCGGCGGACACCGAAGAGCTCCCCCTCCCCCGGTCGCGGCGGGCGAACGAGCGGCTGCACGCCCTGATCCCCGGCGGCGCGCACACCTACGCCAAGGGCGACGACCAGTACCCCGCCGACCTGGCCCCGGTCATCAGCCACGGCCGCGGCGCCCATGTGTGGGACATCGACGGCAACCGCTACATCGAGTACGGCTCCGGCCTCCGGTCGGTCAGCCTCGGCCACGCCCACCCCCGGGTGACCGAGGCGGTGCGACGGGAACTCGACCGCGGCAGCAACTTCGTCCGGCCGTCCATCGTGGAGGTAGAGGCCGCGGAACGCTTCCTCGCCACGGTGCCGACCGCCGAGATGGTGAAGTTCGCGAAGAACGGCTCCGACGCCACCACCGCCGCGGTCCGCCTCGCCCGCGCCGCCACCGGGCGCCCGCGGGTGGCCGTCTGCGCCGACCATCCGTTCTTCTCCGTCGACGACTGGTTCATCGGCACCACGCCGATGTCCGCCGGCGTGCCGACCGCGACCAACGAGCTGACCGTGTCCTTCCCCTACGGGGACCTGGCCGCCGCGGAGGAACTGCTCACCCGGTACCGGGACGAGATCGCCTGCCTGATCCTCGAACCCGTCGGCCACACCGGGCCGTCCCCCGGCTCTCCCCTCCGTCCGGGCGCGGGAGACCCCACGCCCGGCTACCTCGCCGACCTGCGCGAGCTGGCCCACCGGCACGGCTGCGTCCTGGTCTTCGACGAGATGATCACCGGCTTCCGCTGGTCCGAGGCGGGCGCCCAGGGTCTGTACGGCGTCGTCCCCGACCTCTCCACCTTCGGCAAGGCGCTGGGCAACGGGTTCGCCGTCTCGGCGCTGGCCGGGCGCCGCGATCTGATGGAGCGGGGCGGGCTGCGCCACTCCGCCGACCGGGTGTTCCTGCTCTCCACCACGCACGGGGCGGAAACCCACTCCCTGGCGGCCGCGATGGCCGTACAGACGACATACGCCGAAGAGGGCGTCACCGCACGGCTGCACGCGCTCGGCGAGCGGCTGGCCGCCGGTGTCCGCGAGGCCGCGGCGGGCCTGGGCGTCGGCGACCATGTCATCGTCCGGGGCCGGGCCAGCAACCTGGTCTTCGCCACCCTCGACGAGAACCGGCGGCCGTCGCAGGAGTACCGCACCCTGTTCCTGCGGCGGCTCCTCGCGGGCGGGGTGCTGGCCCCGTCGTTCGTGGTGAGCAGCGCGCTCACCGACGCCGACATCGAGCACACCGTCGAGGTGGTGGCGCAGGCGTGCGCGGTGTACCGGAAGGCGCTGGACGCCGGTGACCCCACCCCCTGGCTGGCCGGACGGCCGGTGAAGCCCGTGTTCCGCCGCCGGGCGTGACATGAGGTCAGCGAGGCTCCCGCCGGACGGCACCGGCCGCCCGGTCGGCCACCCGGTCGGCCGCCCGGTCCACCAGCCACGCGGTCGCCGGTACCACCGCCAGCGCGGTGCACCAGCCGCCGAGGACATCGGTCGGATAGTGCGCGCCCAGGGCGATCTGCGCCCAGCCCATGGCGGCGCCGGCGACCAGCGCCGCGGCGAGCACGAGTGAGGCGCCGGCCGTCCCGCCGAGGCCGGGCCGGCCGGCCGCGAGCAGCGCCGCCACGAGGGCGAGCGCGGTGAGAAAGGCGGTGTGCCCGCTCGGGTAGGACAGGCTCCCGTCGTGGATGGTGCGTCCCACCAGGGACTTGAGCAGCGTCGTCGTCCCCACGGTCAGGCCGGCCCCGGCGACGACGAGCACCGCCGCGCGAGGACGCCGGCCCAGCAGGCACCCCGTCACGGCGGCCACGACCAGCGCCGCCGCCCCCAGGGGCTCCCCCAGGAAGTCCACGGCCAGCGCGACGTGACGCCACGGTGCCCCGACGCCCTCCACCACCGCGGCGACCCGGGCGTCCACCCCGCCGGGCCCGCCGTCTCCCGCGTACAGGCCCCCGAGCACGACGACCACCAGCGCCGCGAGAGCCGCGATCGCCCCGAGCCAGACGCGCGCCGACGGCGGCAGCACCGCGCGGACCGGCCGACCGGTCACCCGTATCTCCCCTCCCGACGGAGCCGAGGACGCCTCGCCCCGTACGCAAGGTTCACACAGGCACTCAGCGCCGCGCAGGCTGTTGTGCGGGGTGAGGGGAACCTCTAGGTCATCAGGCGCCGCAGGGCCGTCACGTACGTGCGGATGAGGGCCGGGGACAGGTGCGGCACATCGCGGTCCGGTCCGATGCCGGCCGCCCGGACGGCCTCCCGGAAGCGGGCCGACGGGACGTCCGAACCGGGCACCGCCTCGCCCGGTTCCCGGAAGCCCCGCAACAGGGGAAGGACGGAGTACTGGCGCTGTGCCTCGGGCAGGTTGCGCAGGGCGGCTTCGACGCGGGCGAGCCAGTCGCCGTAGTCCGCGATCCGCTCGATACCGTGGCCGTCCTCGATGAGCCACTCCACGAACGTGTCGAGGGAGATGCCGTCGTCGTGCGGGTTCACCAGACTGAAGGTCCGGTACCCGGAGGTGCTCCGTCCCAGCGTGACGACCGATGCCGCGGTGAAGTCGACGGGCAGGCCGTCGTAGTGGGCCCGCGGTTCCTCGCCGCTGTCGGTCCGGTAGAAGGAGCTCGGGGCCACGCCCGTCACGAGGAGGCTGAACAGCAGTCGGCTGAACATGTCGTGCACGTTCAGCTGCCCGGGGTAGCGGCTGTGCGCGAGGATCATGTTGGAGCGGAACACCGTCACCGGCAGGCCGCACAGGTCGTGCGCCTCCCGCAGCAGCACCTCCCCCGCCCACTTGCTCGTCGTGTACCCGCCGGCGTACCCGTCGTCTATCGGCCGGCCCGGCAGCGCGGCGCGCACGTCGGTGTCCTCGTCAAGGGGCTGTCCCTTCCGGGACAGGGACACGGCCGTGCTGGATATGTACGTCACCGGCTTGAGCCGTTCGGTCAGGGACAGCCGGATGAGCTCCGCGGTTCCGAGGACATTGGCGTCGAACAGGTGGCGGTAAGGCAGCATGTGGTTCACCAGGGCGCCCGCGTGGACGATCAGGTCGACCTCACCGGTCAGCCGTTCCCACGTCGCCTCGTCCAGGCCCAGCCTCGGCTCGGCGATGTCCCCTGCCAGCACTTCCAGGTGCTCCGCAGCCAACTCCTGGAACGTACAAGCCAGTTCGGAGTCCTCGCCGCCGAAGGCATCGGCCAGTCGCCGTCCGGCGGCGTCCGGGTCCTCGCCGCGGACCACGGCGATCAGCCTGCCGCCGGCCGGGGCCAGCCGTTGGAGCCACTCAAGGGTGAGGAAGCGCCCCAGGTATCCGCTCGCGCCGGTCAGCAGAACGCGGCGTGGCTCCCCGGCGGGGCGCGGGAGGCGGCGGGCGCCGTCGAGCGTCGCCGCATCGATGAACCGGCCCAGGACGAGGTCCTCGGCGTGCGTCCCGGTGGCGTCCTCGCCGTGCACCGACGCGAAGGTGGGGCGCGTCGCGGTGGCCGTGCGCTTGGCCTCGACGTAGGCGGCCAGCCGCCGCAGGTCGTGCGCGGGGCTGATGACGACGTCGACCGGTACCCGGACACCGAAGGTGTCGTGCAGCAGGTTCGACAGTGACACCGCGGACAGCGAGTCGCCGCCGAGGTCCCGGAAGTGCGCGGAGGGACTCACCTCGGTCGTCGAGCCCACCAGCAGCGCCCGCGCGGCCCGCTGGACCGTTTCCAGCACCGGCCGGTCGCCGCCGGTGCGGCGCAGGTCGAGCAGTTCCCGGGTCTCGTGGGCCGAGATCTCGGCGTACAGATGCTCCAGCCGCTCGCCGTAACGCTCCACGAGCTGAGGCCACAACAGCTTCCGCTGGTCCGACAGCAGGCCGTTGGCGTGGCTGAACGGCTCGGCCTCGATCAGCAGACCCCTGGGTATCTCGTACGAGTTCAGGCCGGTGTCCTTCGCGATCCGCCGGAGCGATTCGCTCAGCAGTTGTTCGAGACGTTCCGGGTCGTCCCCGTACCGCCGCAGGGCGTCCGGGGTGGGCACGACGACGGCGAGCAGGTACGAGCGCTCGCTGTTGCCGTAGAGGAAGATCTGCCGCACCGACGGGGAGGCGGCGAAGACCGATTCCAGCCTGGCGGTCGCCACGAACTCGCCCTGGGACAGCTTCAGGACGCTCTTGCGGCGGTCCACGACGGCGATCCGGCGCGGTCCGAGCTCCGCGACGATGTCGCCGGTCCTGTAGTAGCCGTCCTCGTCGAAGAGTTCCGCCGTCAGCTCGGGATGCTTGTAGTAGCCGGGGATGCCGTCGGCCTTCACCAGGAGCTCGCCGCGCGGGTGCGGGGCGTCGGTGCGGAAGTAGCCGAGCTCGGGCACGTCGGCCAGCTTGTAGTCGATCACCGGCGGGCTCAGCATCACGCCGTCGGCGGCGATGCCCACGACCTCCGTGGAGCCGTACACGTTGTGCAGGGGAACGCCGAGGAGGTCCTCGGTGAACGCGGTCAGTGTGGCGGACAGCGGGGCGGAGCCGCAGCTGGCCCAGCGGACGCGCCCGCCGAGGACCTCCTCGCGGAGCTGCTCGCGCACCTCGGCGGCGGCCCGCTCCGGGTCGGTGCCCGCGGAGATCCGCCGGTCCAGCTCGCTCCGGTGGAGCTGGTGGAACATCTCGCACACGCGCGGCACCAGGGACAGCTCGGTGGGCCGTACGAGAGCGATGTCCTCGAAGAAGGTCGACAGGTCGCTACTGGCGGTGAAGCAGTTGGTGCCGCCGCGCGCCAGTGTGTTCGTCAGCGAGAAGTGGCCCGCGACATGGCTCATCGGTGTGTAGTTGAGGGTGACCGTATCCGTGCCGGTCGGCTTCACCAGGTACTCCCACATCACCCTGGCCAGCCGCTCGGTGTACATCGCGCCCTTCGGCGTTCCCGTACTCCCCGAGGTGTAGATGAGCATCGTGAGGGGGTCCTCGTCGTCGCCGGGGGTGTACGGCTGCGCCTCGGGCAGGGCCGCGCCGCGGTCGAGGACCTCCGACAGGGCGACGACCTCCACGTCCCGTCCGGCCTGGGCCAGGCTGTCGCGGGCGGCGGCGAATCGGTCCGCCTGGTCCTCGGCGCCCGGGTGGTAGTCGAACACGACCAGCCGCCGGACCGAAGGGGTGCGCAGGGACAGGTCGGTCGCCGTGCCCAGTCGTTCGATGCTCGTGGCGACGAGGAACGGCTCGGTCTCCGCCAGGACGGACGTCAGGTGCCCGGTCGCCGCACTGGTCTGCAACGGGACCATGACAACGCCGAGTTGGGCGCACGCCAGGTTCAGCGTCGCGTAGTCCCGGCTGCTGAAGCCGAGGAGGGCCACCCGGTCGCCCGCGACGAGAGGGCGCCTCGGGTGGTGGTGCCATTCGCTCGCCACGGCCTGGATGCGGCTCCACAGCTGCCGGTAGGTGGTCATTTCGTAGTACGGCAGCAGACGGGCCGCAACGCGCCCGGTCCGGGCGTCCCGCACGAACTCCCTCGCGCGCTCACCGACGGCGGGCCGGTCCTGATAGCGCTCAAAGGCATGTGCCATGACTTGCGCGAGTCGCACGGTGATCTCCGCGTCGCTGAGGGTCTGTCGTTCGGATCAGGCTGGATCGGGGAGCGCCCGCCGCGTCAGCGGCTGATGTCGCCGTTGGTGCCGTGGACCGCACGGGGGCATCACTCCACGCGGGGGTTGGTGTAAAGCGTCCCCTCGGACCAGATGTAGCGGGTCCCGCCCCACTTCGCCGCCGACTCGACGTCGGGAAAGAATCCCCGTCCCTCAAGGTTCGCGCTCGTGTTGCACAGCACGGGTACGCCGCTGATCTCCGCGTAGGCGGTGAGGATACGGGCGGTGTCGGTGTCCTGGGTCGACGCGATGGTCTGGAGCCGGGCGGTGCCGTCCAGGTGAACGACGGCCGGGACGCGTTCGGCCCAACCGGGCCGCATACGGTGCTCGAAGATCATGTACGGGTCGGGCGTGCCGGGGGCGAAGATCTCCGGCGCGCGGTCCTCCAGGCAGATGGGCGCGACGGGCCGGTACGGGGCCCGGTTCTTGATGTCGTTGAGCCGGTCCTTCATCCGGGTGTCGGTCGCGGGCGCCAGGATGCTCCGGTTGCCCAGGGCGCGCGGGCCCAGCTCCGCCCGGCCGGAGAGGACGACCACCGGTTCACCCTCGGTGTGCAGCAGGGCGGCCAGTTGCCGTTCGTCGCAGGGCTGTGCCCGCCACCCGTCGGGCAGGGTGCCCGTGGTGATCCGCGGCCCGCTGTAGACATCCCACTCCAGCGCCGTCCGGCCGCGCCGGAACATCTCGCAGGCCGCTGTTCCGATCGCCGCCCCCGCGTCGTTGGGGAAGGGCGGGACGAAGACTTCCTGGAACACCCCACTGGCCCGAATCGCGGTGTTCCACTTGATGTTGAGCGCGCAGCCGCCGCCGAGCACCAGGTTGTGGCCGCCGTCGGGGAAGCGGCTCCGTACCGCCGAGGTGAGCCGCGCGAGCAGGTGGTGGCCGAGGTAGGCCTGATAGGTGGCGATGAGGTCCGCGTTGGACAGGCCCGGCATCAGTTCGTCCCTGTTCGCGGCGACCTTGTCGCCCAGCACACCCACCTTGTCGACGGGAAGGTCGCGGAACTCGGCCATGAGGTCGTCGAGGACGGCGAAGGCACCGGTCTCGACCCGGCCCTTGGCCGCGTACGCCATGGCCTTCCCGGCGACGGAGAGGTGTTGGCGGATGTACCGGTCCGACGTGACGTCGTCGGTGTTGAGCAGGTACGGCTCGAAGCGCGAGCAGAAGGCCGCGAAGCTGCCTCCGAAGACGGGCAGCAGGGCCTCGACGAAGGCCACCTCACGGGTCGCGGCCCGCACCTGGTAGAGGCGGGGCGTGATGAGGCCGTCCCAGACCACGACGAACGCGTCTTCGCCCCTGGCGGCGAACGGGCTTGAGCAGTACGTGCCGATGAGATGGTTGGCGACGTGGGTGTAGCCGGCGTAGTGGTCGAAACCATGGCCGCTGAAGGTGTGGCGTTGCAGCGGCCCGTCGTCGCCGGGGCTCTCCAGGTACGGTGCGACCCGCAACCGCACCGGCAGGCCGCCGGAGTTCACCGTGACGGCGGGCTCGCCCGTGGCGTCTTTCGTGTACCAGCCGTCGACCACGAACTGGTCGATGTCGGCGGGTGACAGACCCTCTGCGGCGAGGATCTCCGCCACGCGTTCCAGGTCTCCGAGGGGGCTGTAGCGTTCGCCGTTGTTCAGCTTCTCGATCTCGTAGCTGAAGAGAAGGCGACCGTCGTCGATGACGGCGACCCCGCCGTCGTGCGATGCCTTGATCCCGCATATGAGCATGTGGTCAGCCACACCTTTCTTGCCGCACAGCGGCCTGGATTCCGGCAGTCACATCAAAAGGACCGGTGACGCGATATTCATCACCCGCCGCTAGCGGCGGTTCAGCCGTACCGGCAGCGAGTGGAGCCCGCGAATGATCGTGCTGGTACGCCACCGCAGTTCCGCCGGGTCGGCCGCGAGCCCCATGGCGGGGAACGCGTCGAGCAGGGCGCCGAACGCCACCCGCAACTCCACCCTGGCCAGCGGCGCCCCGAGGCAGTGGTGGATGCCGTGTCCGAAGGCCAGATGGCCGCCGTCGGTCGGCCTGCGGACGTCCAGCGCATGCGGATCGTGGAAGCGCTGTGGATCACGATTGGCGGAGGCGATCGCCAGCAGCACGAAGTCACCGGCCCGGATCTCGACGCCACCCAAGGTCAGGTCCTCCGTCGCACACCGGAAGGAGGCGTGCTTCAGCGGGCTCTCCAGCCTCAGGAATTCCTCGACCGCGCCGGGGAGGAGGGCACGGTCCTCGCGCAGTGCCTCCCATTGGTCCGGGTTCCGCATCAGGTGGAGCGTGCCGTTGCCCAGGGCGTTGAGGGTGGTCTCGAAACCGGCGACGAACAGCAGGTAGGCCATCGAGACCAGTTCGATCTCGGTCAGCTGGTGGTCGACGTCGTGTGCCGAGACCACGGCGGCGAGCACATCGTCGGTGGGCACGCGGCGTTTGCGCTCGATGAGTTCGCCGAGGTACGCGACCACCTCGGTCGTGGCGGTGGCGGCCGCTTCGGGGGAGTCGCCGGAGACGAGCGCCTTGGACCAGGACTTGAAGTTCTCCTGCTCCTCGACCGGCACACCCAGCAGCAGACAGATCACCCGGATCGGCAGCGGAAACGCGAAGGCGTCCAGAAAGTCGACCGTGTCGTCGTCCGGGAGGGCATCGATCAGCCCGCCGGTGATCCGCTCGATCTCCGGCCGGAGCGCTTCGACGGCGCGGCTGGTGAAGGCCTTGCTCACGAGCTTGCGCATCCGGGTGTGGTCCGGCGGGTCGGAGTTCAGCATGTGGCTGGCGATGACCGGCGAGAAGCCGGCACGCCGGTTGCTGTCCGGCTCGTTCTGCCCGAACAGCCGGTCCATCCTGGTCAGATCGGTGCTCAACCGGGGATCCGCCAGTGCGGAGCGCACCGCCTCGTATCCGGTGATGAGCCAGACCGGCAGTCCGCCGCACACGGGGACTCCGGGGGGCATCCGCACCCGGTGCGCCGAGCCTTCGGCGCTGAGCTTCGCGTACACCGAGTAAGGGTCCTGTACGAAGGCGTCGTCGAGTTCCAGAAGGGTGGAATCCTGATCCATGGGCGCATCCTCGAAGATGTTGTTGGTTTCACTCGACGAGGTCGTGGCTGATGCCCAGGTCGTCGAGGAGCAGGTGCAGCGGTCCGGTGTCCCGCGCGGGCGCGGGACGGGACGCGGCCCACGCGCTCAGCTGACCGGTGTCGATCTCGAAGCCGCCCTGGGCCGCCACCTGCACCCAGGGTTCCAGGTCGGGGGAGCGGAACGCGGTGAGCCCGGTGGCGAGCGCCTCGCGGAACGTCCGCCGCTGTGCGCCGTCCAGGCTCCGGTAGAGCGAGCCGCACAACTCGCGGAACACCACCGCGTGTCCGCTCTCGTCCCGCCGGTGCAGATCGGTGGTGATCCGGTTCATCGGCTGGATCTCCCGGGCGGTGGCGAGTGCGGAGAGGAACCCGCTGATCGTCGTCTCGGCGGCCAGGGAGAACGCGATGTCGACGATGTCGCGGTCGAACCCGGACAGCCCGGCGCGGACCGCGTCCCGTCCCTGGACGACCGACCAGACGCCCGGCGCGAACCGTACGTCCGCCAGGCCGCGCCGCCTGCGGGTGACGCCGACGGCGTTGTGGCACATCAGGATGTGGTAATGCTCGTCGATGATCGTCTGGTGCAGCGCGTCGACGGCGACGTCGTCGCGGCGGACGGGGATCCGCTCGTGCAGCATCAACCGGCAGGCCGGCAGGATGATCTCGTCCTCGATGGCCGCGGTCTTGGCGTTGTAGGCGATCCACGCCGCGGACAGGATGCGCTCGCGCGCCTCCCGGTCGAGCCGGTCGGCACCGGGCAGGCCCAGCACCGGGACGAGGTGTCCGGGGAAGTCCGGCAGCGCCGCGTCGAAGTGACCGTCGAGGTCGAGCTCGTCCTTCTTGACGGCCACTCGCTTCCCCCAGCGGAGCGTCAACTGCGCCAGCAGGTCGCGCTCGTACTCGGGCACTTCACGCGCCGCGGTCATCGGGAGACCTCCTTCGTGGGTTCGCCACGGGAATCTGGCGGGCGCCGACCGGATGCGGAGAACCGGCCACAGGCCGAACCGCTGTGCTCATCGCGATGCTCATCGCTGTGTTCATCGTGGGGAGCCGCCCACGTCCGACACCGCCGGGGCGCGCCAGGCGCGGAGCGACGCCGCCGCCTTGAGCAGCATCTCCTCGTACTCCTCCTGCGGGTCGGAGTCGAGCACGATCGCCCCGCCGGCTCCGATGGTCAACCGGTCACCGACACGGACCGCGGTGCGGATCACGATGTTCAGGTCCGTACCACCGGAGAGGCCGAAGTAGCCGAGGGCGCCGGAGTAGACACCCCGGGCCTCCGCCTCCAAGCGGTCGATGATCTCCATGGTGCGCAGCTTCGGCGCCCCCGTCATCGACCCGCCCGGGAAGCACCGCCGGGCGCAGTCCAGCGCGCTGACCCCGTCCTTGAGCCGGCCCCGAACGGTGGAGACCAGTTGGTGCACGGTCTCGTAGCTCTCGACGGCCAGGTACGGGTCGACCTCGATGCTGCCCACCTCGCACACCCGGCCCAGGTCGTTGCGCAACAGGTCGACGATCATCAGGTTCTCGGCCTGGGTCTTGGCACTGGAGGCGAGGGTGGCGGCCAGTTCGGCGTCGCGCACCGGGTCGTCGTCGCGAGGGGCCGTGCCCTTGATCGGCTTGCTGGTGACCGTGCGGTCCCTCTCGATGCGCAGGAACCGCTCCGGCGAGGAGCTGAAGACCGTGACGTCGCCGAGGCGCAGAAGGGCGGCGTACGGCGCCGGGTTGGCCCGGCGCAGCCTCAGGTAGAAGGAGGTGTCGTCGTCGTGGAACGGCATGTGCAGCGTGTTGGTCAGGCAGATCTCGTAGCTCTCGCCCCGGTTCAGCTGCCGTCGGCACTCCGTGATGTCCGCCAGGTACTGGCTCCGGCCGCGGCCGAGGTACTCCCCGGCATGCGGGGGCGGGCCGGCGGCCGGTTCGCGTGGCGGCCCGGCGTCGGCCGGGTTCAGACCCCTCAGGAGCGCGGACGTCCGGTCCACCCAGTCCTGCGCGTCGCGCCGGGTCCTCTCGTCGTGGACGGCCACCAGGTAGGTCACTCCCTCCTGGTGGTCGACCGCGATGACACGGTCGGCGAACATCCAGACGGCGTCCGGCGTTTCGGCGGTGTGGCGGGCCGTGGACCCGCATTCGGCCTTGAGTTCGTAGCCGAAGTAGCCGACGTAGCCGCCGGTCAGGTCGAAGGGCAGGTCCGTGTCGGGGACGCGCCGGTCGCGCAGCCGCCGGTCGAGGACGTCGAACACGCTGCCGGTGACGCGGTGGACGCCGTTCGCGTCGCGCACTTCCACGGTCCCGCTGCCGGTGCGGTAGGTCAGGACCTCGCTGAGCGGACCTGATGTGTCGCCGAGGAACGAGAACCGGGACAGGCCTTCCTCCACCCGGCTGCTGTCCAGCCAGAAGCAGTACGGGATGTTGTCGAAGAGCTTGAGGAAAACGGCCTCGGAATCGGCGGCCGTCGACACGACCGTGCTGATGATTCCCAGTCCCCCGACCGCGCCGGACGCGTCGTCGGACCGTACGGTCACGGGGTCGGTGCCGGTGACGGCGTCGGCGACGGTGGCGGACGGCCGTTGTCCGTGCCGTGTCCGGCGGGTCAGTTCGGCGAAGTTCCGTAGGATCTCCCGCCCGTACTGGGACGCGATCGACTCGGGGTGGAACTGCACGCCCCACTGCGGCAGATCGCGGTGGCGCAGCGCCATGATGACACCGTCGTCCGCCCACGCGGTGGCGACGAGTTCCTCGGGCAGGGGTTCCCGCACGCACAGCGAGTGGTAGCGAACCGCGACGAATTCACGCGGAATTCCGGCGAACAGCGGATCTCCCTCGTGGGAGACCTTGGCGAGGTGCCCGTGTCTCGGTTCTGGCGCGGCGACCACCGGCGCTCCGGCCAGGTGCGCGATCATCTGATGGCCGAAGCAGACGCCCAGCACGGGCAGTGTGGTGCGGCGCAGCAGGTCGCCGAGGAGGCCGACGTCGCGGGGGTTCTGCGGCCGTCCCGGGCCGGGGGAGATCACGATGTTGTCGAAGTCCTCCAGCCGCAGGCCGGAGAGCTTGGGATCGTCGTTGACCATGACGACCGGCTCCTGGCCGTTGATGTCGGCGATCAACTGGTACAGGTTGAAGGTGTACGAGTCGTAGTTGTCCAGCAGCAGGGTACGCATCATGGACCGTCCAAGATTTTCCAGAGCGCCTGGACGTCACTCGGTTCCAAGGTGATCCCGAAGATCTCCTGGGGAGCGGAAAGCATCTCGTCGACGTCGAGTTCCCGGACGGTCGCCGGCTCTCCGGGACGTATTTCCGTGAGAGTGCTGCCGGCGAGGACGTGCCTCACGTCGGGCTGTGTGCGCTGGAGGACCATTTGGTGGTTGAACGGCGAGCGCGGATGGGTGAGGCAGAAGTGGTTGAGGAGCTCGAAGTCCGACGGATAGCGCACGTCCGTGGTGAAGCCGTAGAGCTCCGCCGGTCCCTCCGGCCGCAGGAACCGCAGCACGTGTTCACCGGTCGGCTCCCGTACGAGGTCGAACGGCCAGTCGCCGTCCAGCCGCGCGTTCTCCGCGAGCCGGATCGGCTCGTGCGGTCCGTAGCCACCGAAACTCACGTCGTGGAGCCAGCGTTCGCCGTCGAGTTCCACGCACAGGGCCACGTGCAGGGCCGGTCCGGACTTCTTCCCGGTGCGGATCCGCGTCCGGCCGGCGAACGCCGTGAACGTGAACCCGATGCGGTCCAGCACGGCCGCCATCAGCACGACCTGTTCCAGACACCAGCCGCCGCGGCCCCGCCGCACGATCTTCTCCTGGACGCTGTCCAGGTCCAGCGGCACCACCGTGCGCCCGAGCACCGCGTCGAGGTTGTCGAAGGCGATCGCGTCGACGTGGGCGGTGTGCAGGCCCCGCAGTGTGGCGAGGTCGGCCGCCACGTCGCCCCGGTAGCCCACGCGGGTCAGGTAGGCGTCCAGGTCGACGCCGCTCCCCTGCCACATCGAATCTGTCACCCGTAGCTCATCCTTCATGTGAACTGCCCGGCGACCACGGCCGCGAGGATGATCCAGCCGAAGTAGGTGTTGGCGACAAAGGCGTCCCAGCACGCTTTCGGATCATCCAGGTCCACCCGTACGAGCAGAGAGGAGAGAAAGAGACCCGCGCCCACGACGATCAGGTGGAACGCCCACCCCATCGACATCTGGGAACCGGCCCACAGCACGCCGCCGACGCTGACCACGATGAAGATCGCCAGCCATGCCTTGGTGGCCTTGCCGAAGAGCAGGGCGGACGACTTGACACCGATGTTCCGGTCGTACTCCTTGTCCTGATGGGAGTAGATCGCGTCGTGGATCAGGGTCCAGAAGGCCCCGCCGGCGTACAGGCCGTACACCGCGGGCGGATAGTCGACGCTCCCGGTCACCGCCGTCCAGCCGATGAGCACGTAGACGCTCATCACCAGGGCCAGGAAGGCCGAGGGCCAGAAGAAGATGCGCTTCATGTAGGGGTACGCGACGATCAACGGGTACGAGGCAGCGGCGACCAGGGCTGTCTCCACGTTCGCCACCGCCAGGACCAGCAGGGCGACCACGCCCTGTGCGGCGGCGAACAGGAGTGCGTTCCCGACGCTGATCGTCCCCGACGCGACGGGACGCGACACGGTGCGGGCGACCCGGGCGTCGACCTCCTTGTCGACCACGTCGTTGACCGCGCAGGCCGCGCCGCGTACCAGCACCGCGGCGACGGCGACCACCACCACCGTCAGCGGGTCCGCTCGTTGCCCGGGGGCGAGGGCGAGGGCCCACAGCCCCGGAAGCAGGTAGAGCACGTACCCCGTAGGCCTGTCCAGTCGCATCAGCAGGAGATACGCGCGGACCGAATCCGGGCTCTTCGTGACGACGCCCGTGGATATCTTGTACAGCATCAGGATCCAATCACCAGGTCACCGGAAGTTGGATCAACCCGCCGATCAGCGTGTTGTCGCGCAGCCTCAGTTCCTCCGCACCGACCGCCAGACGCAGGGTCGGGAAGCGCGCGACGAGCTGGGTGAGCACCACCTGCAGCTGCATCCGGGCCAGCATCGCGCCGACGCAGTAGTGCGCACCGTGCCCGAACATGAGGCTGCCCGTGGTGTCGCGCGTGACGTCGACCCGGCCGGGGTCGGCGAAGGCCGTCTCGTCGTGGTTGGCCGCGATGATGTTCAGCAGGACGAAGTCGCCGGTCCGGATGGTGACCCCGTCGATCTCGAAGTCCGTCAGCGCGTAACGGGGCATGCCGCCGTTGTGCGGGTTCGGCATCGACATCCGCAGGGTTTCCTCGACCGCGCCGGGGATGAGACCCGGGTCGTGCAGCAGCGCCTGCCACTGCTCGGGGTTGGCCAGCAACAGCGACACACAGGTGCCGATCCGGGCCACCGTGGTCTCGTACCCCCCGAACAGCAACAACGCCGTCAGCCCGATGACCTCGTTGTCGTTGATCCCCTCGGTCGCGCAGATCCGGGAGATCGCGTCATCGCCCGGATTCTTCCGTTTGTCGGCGACGAGTTGCCGGCAGTAGCCGAACAACTCGCCCATCCCCTGCTGGGACCTGACCGGGTCCCCGACGTTGGCGGCGTCCTGGGTCCAGCCGCCGAACCGGTCCTTGTCCTCCTTGGGCACGCCCAGCCACTCGCACATCACCTGAATCGGCAGCGACAGCGCCAACGCCTGGCGCAGGTCCACCGGTGGCTCCTGCCCGGCCAGTCCGTCCAGGAGCTGTCCGGTCAGTTTCTCGACGTAGGGCCGCAGCGCCAGCATCCGCTCGGGTGAGAAGTGCGGCTCCAGCAGCGCACGCAACCGGGCGTGGTCGGTGGCGAAGCCGCCCAGCAGGCCGGCCAGCAGCGCCGACCCGCTGTCCTTCGCCGCGGCCTCGGGATCGGGATGGGAGCGGCCGAGCCGGTCGTCGTCGAGCAGCTGCCTCACCCAGGCATGGCCGGTGACCAGCCACGCCTCGTCGCCCTCGGCGGTACGCACCCGATGGACCGCGCCCTGGGATTGGAGCGTGCGCAGCCCTGGCGCGAGTTGCAGCACATTCGTCTGCTCGAAAGGCAATTGAGCTGGGGTACTCACTGACGGCCTCCGCCGGAATCGAGATTCAGACCATCTTGTCGAGGACGAGCGCGACGTACTGGGTGCCGGCCGTGATCATGTACTCCGGTCCGGATACCGTCCCTGCCGGGAGTACGGGTCATGCCGTGCGGTTGACGATGCGGTCGAACAACGCGGTCAGTTCGGTGGACGCGGCCGGGGACAGCTCGGCTCGTCCGAGGTACTCCAGAGCCGAGTCCAGATGACTGCGGGACAGCTGCTCGGCCATGTGCCGGCCGCCGGTTTCCTCGACGAGGTCGGCCATCTCCTGGAGGTACGTGGCCGTGGTGCCGTCGGCGTGCCACAGCCGGCGCAGTCGTTCGCCTGCCGGGCTGTCGGTGGACATGGCCGCCAGCACCGGACAACTCGGGTTGCGCCGCAGGATGTCGCTCCGGACGGGCTTGCCGGTCACGGCGGGATCGCCCCAGATGTCCTCGACGTCGTTGAAGATCTGAAAGGCGAGGCCCAGATGCCTGCCGGCGCCGCGCAGGGCGGCCAGGACGTGCTCCGGTTTACCCGCCCGCAGTGCGGGCGTCACCAGTGCGCACTCCAGCAGCGCGGACGTTTTCTCCTCCACGATCCGCTCGTACTCCGCGATGCCGGCTCCCGCAGCCGACCGGACGGTGAACTCGCGGGCCTGGCCCGCGAGAACCAGACCGAGGGCTCCGGCGAACAGGCTGGAGATCTCCACACGGCCGGGACCCGGGTCGTCGACGACCATCCTCAGCCCAAGGGCCTGCAACGCGTCCCCGGCCAGGATGGCCCGACCGGCGCCGAACACCTTCCACGCGGCCGGGCGACCGCGACGCAGCTCGTCCGCGTCGATGATGTCGTCGTGGATCAGGGTCGAGTTGTGCAGCAACTCCAGTGCCGCCGCCTGGCACCGCACGTCCTCCGGCCGCAGGCCGACTCCATCGGCCGCCGCTGTCATGAGGGCGGCACGGGTCAGCTTGCCGCCCGCCGCGCCGCTGGGGTCACCGTGTTCGTCGATGAAGCCGAGGTGGTAGGAGCAGATCCGGGCCAGGGTCGGCTCCAGTGCGGAAACCTGCTGCCGTACAACGGGCCATACCGTGGACTGCACCGTCCTCGGCGACAGGAAGGATGGGAGCCCGGTCGACGAGGTGTCGAGTGCGCTCATCGGGATTCTCCTCCGGTCGCATGCCTTCCCCATTCCTGGTCAGAACCTACGCGCATGGGGTTCGCGAATTGCACCACCGAAAATCACTGTGCCGGAAATGCTGGGTAAATACACCACGCGAAATCACCGCAGGTCAATACGCAGGAAGCTCCCGCGTCCACGCACAATCCGAACCTGGAGTGATGCGCCGGAATTTGTGTGACCGTTCCGACCGCCATCCTGAACGACCCCTCGGGCCGTGTCAACGACACAGGGCAAGCGTGCTCGACTTTAGGAAAAACCCCAAAGAAGACTGCGTAAGACCTGGATTAGACTACCCTGCAGATTGGTAGCCGCTGGGCGGCTCCAAGGCCGTATTCGAGTCCGGTCATTAAGCCGGCGCCCGACGGCAGAGCAAGACTTCCCGCGAAGGACTCGGTCTCCACCGACCGGCGCGGATGCCCTGTTCGGCAACGCAAGCCAGGCATTCCGACGCGGACGTCATGGCACGGAACGGAATGGGACGGAACGGAGTAGAACTGCCGCACTTCGACCGGGCCGGCCGTACCGAGATCGCTGAACAGCTCCCAGGCCGAACGGGCCTGTCCCGGCCCCGGCGGACCGAGCGGCATCACACAACGTCACTGATCATCACCGGGAATGTTTCACTGAAAGCTTGAGAGGCAGAACGGCTATGTCAGTTGATTCTGGGCAATCACATGAAGCCGGATCGTTCGACCCGTACGGCGTACATCGCGACGACCCGTATTCATTTCTGGCCGACATCGGAGAGACGGAGCCGGTTTTCTACGCCCCTTTGCTCGACGCGTGGTGCGTCACCCGGCGGGAAGACATGGTTGCCGTACTGCGGGACGACCAGAACTTCACGGCGCGCGACCACAACCCCCGCTCCACGGTCGAGGTGCCCGAGGACGTACGCCGGATGCTCCGCACATGGCGCGGTGCCGGTGCGCTGGCCGTCGGGTCACTCGACCCTCCCGAGCACACGAAGATCAGGGAAGTGCTCAACGTCGGGTTCACGCCGGCCAGGGTCAGAGCGTTCGAACCCACGGTCCGTGCGATCGCCGCCGACTTCGCCGAGCGGGCCGCGGCCGCGACGGAGTTCGACTTCATCACGGCGTTCGCCGTTCCGTACTCCCTTGAGGTGATCTGCCGGCGCCTCGGGATCCCGGACGAGTATCTCGACCGCTGCCGCTTGTGGTCCGAGCAGCGCATCGAACTCATGATGCTCCAGCGCTCCGCCGATCCCGACCAGCTGCGTGAATACGCCCGCGGGCTGATGGAGTTCGGAGAGTTCGCCCGATCACTCGTGCGGGAGCGGCTCGCCTCACCGCAGGACGACCTGATCAGTGAACTGCTCCACGACGGCAAGGCAGGCCACACGCTCTCCCCCGACGACGCCGCTGTCCAGATCCCCACACTGATCTTCGCGGGACACATGACCTGTGCCGAGGCGCTCGGCACGATCCTCTTCCAGCAGCTTCAATCACCCGGCGGCTGGGCCGAGGTGGTCGACGGGACGATCGCCCCACGGGACCTTGTCGAGGAGGGGTTGCGCTTCGACAGTCCGCTGGCGGGCATGTACCGGACCGCGGTCCACGACGTGGCGATCGGCGACGTCCACCTGGCCGCGGGGAGCCGGCTCCTTCTGCTGTACGGAGCGGCCGGCCGGGACAGCCGCGCCCACGCGTGTCCGGCCGGGTTCAGTCCGGGCAGTGGGTCCGCCACGCATCTCGCGTTCGGGCACGGCATCCATTTCTGCCTCGGAGCCGGATTCGCCCGCATGGAACTGGAGATCGCGATACAGGCCCTCGCCGCCAGGATGCCGGATCTGACGCCGGCACCAGGACGGCCGCCACACCACCGGCCGGTGTTTCCGCTCCGGGCGTTGACCGAGTTGCGGGTGCGGCAGCGGGGAGGGGCGTCCGGGCCGTCGTCGGGAGATCTGGACGACACGTTGGCTCCCGCGGAACTCACGTGACCCACCGACCAGCCGGAACGGCCCGCC
>NZ_JBHURV010000016.1:149101-178801 GCF_042673865.1 Streptomyces sp. NPDC056987 | reverse complement strand
GACGTCCACACACCTCGCAAAACACCGGCGGCGAAACAACGAACGAAGAAGTCGACCACCCCACGACCACGCCGCACAGGTTAAAGATCAAGCTAGAACTATACGGCCCTCCATCTGCCCCGCCAGCTGCATGAGCAGGCCATTGAGCTGGGCGAACACGGGCCTTGGGGAACCCCCCTCAACCGCCTGAGGCATGCGATCAGCAGGGCTCATTCTCACTCTCGGTCGATCCCGCCGTTTCAACGCTTCCCTGCGAGCGGGAAGAGGGGCGTCCACTGAAAGTCTGCGAGCTCTGCGATTCTTCGGAACGTGGTGCTGCGGGCACTGGTCGGGAGAATGCCTCCACCATGGCTGGAAACAGCAGCCGTTCGAGCAGTCTCGGCGACACAGTTCCGCGTTCTACCCATGCTTGGGCACCCGCCCCCTCCCGCACTGCCGTGGCCATGCGGGCGAGCAGGACGGCATCAACTACCAGCTCTCTGTCAGCTGCCGCAACGAGCTCCTGGACCATCGCGGCCAGTTCGTCTCGCACGCGGGCATCACGGACTGCTAGCACGGCGGCGGCCCGAGCATTGCGAATAGCGTGGAGGGTGAACTCTGTGGTCACGAGGTACCAGCGGCGTTCCTCCTCGTCGTCGACATCGGAGGTGACCGCTTCGGCGAACCGGGCCAGGGGATGCGGATCCGTGACAGCCGCCGCCATAGCTGCTCGGAGGCTGGCGAGCACCTGATCGGCACGAGCATCGAACAGTGCGTAGAAGATCTCGTCCTTGCTCGCAAAGTTCGAGTAGAACGCTCCGCGGGTGAATCCAGCCCGCTCGCTGATCTCCTCGATGCTCGCGCCGTAGTAGCCGCGCTCCGCAAACGTGTCCATGGCGCTCTCGAGGAGCAGCGCTCGCGTGACCACGCGCTTCCCAGTTGGGCCTTTCGGCACGATGATTCCTCGCTCGCTGTTGACATATCACGTGCTGAACAGCACACTCGGGGTCATTGCATACAGTACTGGATGCTTTAGGGTGTCCACGCTATCGCTCATAGATCGGGATGATAGTCATGCAAGGTTTCGGCGTGAGCGTGCTGCTGCCGGGAGTACTGGCTGTCGTCATGTTCGGCCTGGGCCTGGGGCTCGAGGTCCTGGACTTCGAGCGCGTCATCCGCGAGCCCAAGGCGGTCCTCGTCGCGCTCGCCATTCAGTGCCTCGCGCTTCCCTGTCTGTGCTTCGCACTACTGTTCGCCTTCCAGGTGCCTGGCGAACTGGCCGTCGGGATGATGATCCTCGCCGCATCGCCGGGGGGCACCATGGCCAACATCTTCAGCCACTTCTCTGGTGGTGACGTGGCGCTCAACGTGACGCTCACTGCCGTCAACTGTGTCACCTCCGTTGCGACGCTGCCGATCGTGGTCAATCTGTCCCTCGCGCACTTCATCGACGACGAGCAAAGCATGGGAATCCACTACTCGGAGATGGTCCGCGTGATCGCGACCATCCTGGTCCCGGTAGTCATCGGCATGTTCGTCAGACGTCGGAGCGACCGCCTGGCCACGCGTCTCACGCAGCCGCTGAAGCGGGCTTCGGCTGTGATCCTAGCCATCGTGATCTTGTTTGCCCTCGTCGGCAATCTATCCGTCCTGCGCGAGCACTTCGTGACGGTCGGCTCGGCGGCCCTCGCGCTCTGCTGCCTCAGCATGCTCCTGGGGTACTGGGCGCCACGCGCCGCACGGGTCGAGCGCTCACAGGCAGTCGCATCGACCTTCGAGATCGGTATCCACAACGCGACGCTCGCTGTCGTGGTGGCGCTGTCGATTCTCGACAACGACCAGATGGCGGTATCACCCGCCATCTACGGAGTGGTGATGTACCTGCCCGCGTTCGTCGCCTATCTGCTCCTGCGCCGAGGAGGAGCGACGAGCGAGCCTCTCAAGGGCGCAGGAACCACCGTCCGACCACCTCTTGCCTGACCTATCGAGTACAGACCTGTATCGAAGGAGGAGAAAGTGACCGCCAAAACCGTCGGTCCCGAACTCGCCGAGATGATCCGCGCCAACGTCGGACCCGTCCCGGACGACTTCGACCTGCCCCTGCCGCCGATGAATCTCACCGTCGAGGAAGAACGCGAGCACCGCAAGCGTGAATTGGTCGCGGCCTTCCGGGTCTTCGGCACGTTCGGGTTCTCGGAAGGTGTGGCCGGGCACATCACCGCCCGGGATCCGGAGTTCCCCGACACGTTCTGGGTCAACCCGTTCGGCATGAGCTTCAATCAGATCAAGGTGTCCGACCTGATCCGTGTCGATCACGCCGGCAACCTGCTGCACGGCCGCCGACCGGTCAATCGTGCGGCGTTCTGTATCCATGCCGAGGTGCACAGCGCCCGGCCCGATGCCGTCGCGGCCGCCCACGCGCACTCGCTCAACGGCAAGGCGTTCGCGAGCCTCGGCCTGCCCCTGGACCCGATCACCCAGGACTCGTGCGTGTTCTACGAGGACCACGGAGTGTACTCGGACTTCCGCGGGGTGGTCTCAGACACCGAGGAGGGCCGCCGCATTGCCAGCGCCCTCGGAGGTCACAAGGCGGCCATTCTGAAGAATCACGGACTGCTGACTGTCGGCGAGTCCGTAGCTGCGGCCGCATGGTGGTTCATCACGATGGAACGCTCATGCCAGGCACAGCTACTGGCCATGGCTGCCGGAATACCGCATCACATCGACCACGACACTGCGGTCATGGTGCGTGAACAGATCGGTGGCTCGCTGGCCGGCTGGTTCCAGTTCCGTCCACTGTGGGACCAGGTCGTTGCCACCTCGCCCGAGATGTTCGACTGATCCATGGACGACATCACCCCTGAGGCGAACGAGAAGACGGCAACCGGTGGGCCCGACGCGCTCGCTCGTGCCCTGAGCAGCATGACCAAAACCAATCTGGGTGACTACCAGATGGGCATCTACGTGCAGGGCATGTTCGGCGGCCAGGCGCCGGCCGTCACGACCGATCTGGTCTCCCTGGAGGACCGGGCCGCTGGGGTCCTGACGCCTGAGGCACTGGGCTACATCCGCCCTGCCGCTGGCTCCGGCGCCACCACGGCAGCCAATCGCGAGGCGTTCAATCAATGGAAGATCGTGCCGCGCATGCTCAATGGCGTCGCCGAGCGTGACCACAGCACCGTCGTGCTCGGCACGGCCATGCCCACTCCGCTGATCATGGCGCCGCTGGGCGTCCAGACGCTGGCTCACCCCGACGGAGAGCTCGCCTCGGCCAGGGCTGCAGCCGAGGTAGGCGTGACCTACGTCCACTCCACACAGGCTGCTCACACCTTCGAGCAGGTGGCGGAGGCCAACGGGGACGGAACCCGCTGGTATCAGCTCTACTGGCCGAGCGACCGCGACGTCTGTGAGTCATTCCTGGAACGCGCCGCGGCAAGTGGATACACGGCGCTCATGCTCACCCTCGACACGGTGGTCCTCGCCTGGCGGCCACACGATCTCGACCGCGGCTATCTGCCATTCCTCCAGGGCGTCGGCATCGCCAACTACCTGAGCGATCCGGCGTTCAGAGCCGGGCTCGTCCGCTCTCCCGAAGACGACCCAGCCGGAGCCGTTCTTCGGTTCGGCCAGATCTACTCCAATCCTGGGCTGTCCTGGCCAGATCTGGCCTTCCTTCGCGAGAAGTGGGACGGGCCCATCGCTCTGAAGGGAATCCAGTCTCCCGCGGACGCGCGCATGGCTGTCGACCACGGCATCGACGGCGTCATCGTCTCCAATCACGGTGGGCGCCAGGTGGACGGTGCCATCGCCTCCCTCGATGCTCTCGAACTCGTTGTCGACGAAGTCGGCGGAGAGATCTCGGTTCTGTTCGATTCGGGCATCCGCACGGGGTCGGACATGGTGAAGGCGCTCGCTCTGGGGGCGGACGCGGTCATGGTCGGTCGTCCTTATATCTACGGGCTCGCCATGAACGGCCAGGCCGGTGTTGAACACGTCCTCCGATCGCTCCTTGCTGAATTCGACCTCACCACTGTCCTCTCCGGACACCATTCCCAGCGCGACCTCAGTCGTGCATCGCTCACCAGAGTCCGCCCGCAGTAGTCACCAGAAGGACCGCACGATGAATCTCACGGTCATCCCGTCCGAGCGACGCCGACACGCCCCGACCGCGCCCGTGCTCAGCGACCACCTGCGCGGGACGATCACCAATGAAGAGTTCGACGAACTCGTGGCCACCGGAGCCCGATTCCTGGCCTCGAGTGGCGTCGGTCGAGGCGACATCGTCGCCGTCAAAATGTCCAACCAGATCGAGTTGGTCGTCGCCCTCTTCGCCTCATGGCGGTTGGGAGCCGCTCTTACGCCCGTCAACCCGGCTCTTACCCCGGACGAGACGCTGTTTCAGCTCCAGGACTCCCATGCGGTGCTACTGATAACAGATGAGCCTGTGGAGAATGCGCCATCGTTCACCACTGTCGTGCCCGTCCTCGCATTGAACCAGGGTGCCGTGAACCCGGTGGAGGTCCCGGCTGAGCCGGCCTCGATGGAGGACGTGGCACTCGTCATCTACACCAGCGGCACCACTGGGCGTCCGAAGGGTGTCGAGTTGGTCCACGCAAACCTGGACGCCATGACTGCGTCAATGTGTCAGGCGCTCGAACTCGGCAGCGCCGATCACAGCCTCTTGATACTCCCGCTGTTCCACGTCAACGGAATCGTCGTAGGGGTGCTCGCACCACTACGAGCCGGGGGCAGGACCACTCTGGCGGAACGGTTCAGCTCCAGCCGGTTCTTCTCCGACGTCGATGCGGTCCGCCCCACCTACTTCTCAGGTGTCCCCGCCATCTATGCGATGCTGGCGAACCTTCCTGACCAGATTCAACCGGTTCTCTCCTCACTACGGTTCATGATCTGCGGTGCAGCTCCCATGCCGCCGACGCTGATCGAGCGGATGGAGAGCCGCTACGGCGTCCCGCTACTTGAGGGATACGGCCTCTCCGAGGCCACCTGTGCTGCGACATGCAATCGCCTTGAGGACGTGCGCAAGCCAGGCACAGTCGGACGTGCTCTCCCCGGCGTACGCGTCGCCATCTCCGACGGATCTGGAGGCATCGCGATCACGGGCCAGGTGGGCGAGGTACTGATAGCAGGTCCCACAGTCATGAAGGGCTATCTGGGCAGACCTGACGCGACGACCGACGCGCTGCAGGGGGACTGGCTCCGCACCGGCGACATCGGCCGCCTTGATGACGACGGCTACCTCGTTCTCCTCGACCGGGCCAAAGATGTGATCATTCGCGGAGGTGAGAATGTCTATCCCCCAGAGGTTGAGTCGGCCCTGAGCGAGCACCCGCATGTCATAGAGGCAGCGGTTGTCGGCCGACCGGACAACGTGTTGGGCGAGGTACCGGTCGCATTCGTCGCGCTGCGCAGCGGAAGCGACTCGGCAGGCCCGGATCTGATCCGGTTCCTCCAAGCACGGCTCGCCAAGTACAAGGTCCCCGTTGCGGTCCTGCCACTGGACGACATACCCAAGAACCAACTTGGCAAGTACGACAAGCCTGCGCTTCGCGCGATGGCCGGCGCGGGGCCGCCGTCTGCGCCCCATGCCTAGCTAGGCGACCCCGGAAGCGTCCTGGGACCGTCGCACGACGGCTGCCCCGCGCAGTGCGACGGCGCACCAGATGGTCACCAGGAGCAGCGCGGCCGCGGCAAGGCCCGCGACTTCGAGGGGCTCCGGCCGCCAGCCCAGGGACAGCCGGGTGCCGATCATGACGGTGCCGAGGAGGGCCTCCGACGGGGAGTAGACCGGCACCATGGCCGCCACGAACCGCAGGATGGCGCCCAGCCCCAGGCCGATCACGGCCCAGGTGAGCAGATAGGGCCAGAGCGCTCCCGGCGCGGCGGGCGGCAGGCCGTACTCCTCCGGGCCGATGCGGAACATGGCGCCCAACCACCCCAGCGTCACTCCGGCGGCGGTGACGAGCGCCGCCCACAGCGCATGGCGCCACAGCGGGCCGGACCGCAACCGCTCGTCCTCGTGCTCGTCCTGAGTGTCGACGGGGTTCGTGGTCTCAGGAAGATCCATCACACCCGATGAGACGTTCACCGGCCGCCGAACGTTCCGTCGCGGACGGTGTCGCGAGCATGCCGAAAACACCACGGCCCGCCCCCGGGGGCCGTAGCCCGACGGCGACGAGCCCGACATCATCCGGAAGGCCCTAGTTATGCGCTGCCAAGGTGCGCAGGACGTCGAACTCGTTGCCCTCGGGGTCGGCCATGACCACCCAGCTTCGTTCCGGGCCTTGGCCCACGTCCACCTTGAGGGCGCCGAGACCGAGCAATCTGATCACCTCGTCCTCGGTGCTGCCGTCGATCGGGCTGACATCGAGGTGAAGCCGGTTCTTGACGGTCTTGCCCTCGGGCACACGGATGAACACCAGGGTGGGCGGCATCTGGCGGGCCCGGACATCCTCGACGGTCGGCACCCAGGAGCCGATCTCGACCTTGCCCTCGCTCCGGTCGATCACCTCGAAGTCCAAGACCTCGCACCAGAAGGCCGCGAGCCTCTCCGGATCACGGCAGTCAACGGTCAACTCTGTGAACCTGCTTGTCATGCTTCTCCCCGATAGTGCGGACGGGGCTCAGCGTAGGTCGCCTGCCCGACAGATCCGAGATCTTTTTGACCAGGGACATCAATCGGGCTTGATCTCGAGGAAACCGCCCAGGGCGGCCCCGGATCCCTCGATCGGTGCCAGGAACTCCCCAGAACGGGACTCCCAGCACATGACTCCCCCGAAAGACGCCTCCCACGTCACACTCGTTCACACGCGTCTCTCCCCTTACGCCTCATGCCACCGGACCCGCCCCGACAGCCCCCTCCACCCACCCAGAAAGACCAGCGGGGCATGAAGCCCAGCCAACACCCGGTGGGCGGACGCTTGACGAGAGCCGGGCCACCCCACACCACGACCGCGTGCCCCGCAGGGCGAGCCGGCCCGCAAGCCTGGGTCCGGCCCCGGCAACGAACTGGCCTTTCCCAGGGGACCCCTCCCCACCGCCTTACCAGCGATGGAGGGATGGGGGTCAAGGGTGGCCGGAGGCCATCGGCGAAGCCGACGCGACGAAGGAGCGCCCTTGACGCACGGCACGGAACCGCGACCATCAGACCCAGGAGGGGGCGGGCCCGGCCAACCCACCCGACACCGGACAAGCACACCGCGCGAACGGCGCTCTCCACGGCTCCGGCCGCGTTGTGGTCAGGTCGGGCTCTGTTGATGCAGGGCGAGAAATGCGCGGGTGGTGGTGGCCAGGGCGAGCATCAGCTCGAAGAGGTGGAGGGAGGGTGTGTCGGCATCAAATCTTCTGCCTAGTTCGAGCAACTTGTAGGCGTCGCGGTGCAGTTGTCGCACCGCCGGGGTGTCGATGGCGCCCGGGTACTCCCGTACGAGCAGTTCGAGGTGGCCGCGCAGAAGAAGGACGGTGGTGTCGACCCACTCCCGCTCGGGCAGCGCGACCCACCGGTCGAGGGCCTGGTCCACGGTGCGGGAGATGGTCACCGCGTCCAGTGTCATCCGGCCGCCACCTCCCGCGTGGCGACGGTGCACCACGTACACGAGCCCCGTCTGCCCCACGCTCCCGCCAGTTCGGACACCAGGAACATCCCCCGCCCGCTCTCCTCGTCGGGGTCGGGCAGCCGCGCGGCCACGGGGGCGGGGGAGTGGTCGTCGACCTCGATGAGCACGGTGCCGCGCCCGTCGTACGCAAGGGAGAACCGGATCCGCTCGGCCCTGCCGTGCACCACGGCGTTGGTGACGATCTCGCTGACCAGCAGTTGTACGGTCGCCGCCGCGTCACCGCCGATGTCGTCCTGGCGCAGCACCGCGCCGGTGATGTGCCGCATGTGCGCGACGCGGTGGGGGTGGGCGCGGAAGGTGAGGCTCAGCCGCAAGGTGTCCTGTATCTCGACGGAGGTGAAGGGAAGGGGAGTTGCGCTCAGCGTGGATGGAGGCATCGGTGTCCTTACCGTCGAACCTTGGGGACGCCACCGCAGAGGCGATCGCGCTCACTTAATGGAGTGAAGCGACTGCGCTACGTGAGTGGCGGGTATAGCCTCGCATCGTGGCGGTAGCCCCGGAAGTGGTCCGGTGAAATTGCGCGACCAAGTTCCGTTGTGAATTTCTATCTACGCAGCGGTCGTTCACCAGGCGACGGGCGCTTCTGCCGAAACGCAGAAGGTTTCGTTGGATAGCGTTCGGAGAGGACCACAGACGATGACGGTCAGGCAGCCAGCGAGTCCCACTCTGTGTCGACTGCAACTCGGCAGTGAGCTACGCCGGATCCGGCAGAAGAAGGGAATGACGTCAACTCAGGTAGTCAAGAAGCTAATTTGGAGCCCCTCCAAGCTGACCCGGCTGGAGACGGGTGAGAACGTCACCGTCGAACCTGCTGACGTCATGGCCCTCTGTCAGATCTACGAGGTCGACGAAGAGACCGCCGAGCAGCTCAAGGAGTACGCCGCAGTCACCAAGACGAAGCGGGACTGGTGGGAGGCGATGCCCTTCCGACCGGTCATCGGACCTGGCCCCAAGGCGATTCACGGGCTGGAGTCCTCGGCCGCTTCGCTCAACGCCTACAACTCCGAGTGGGTTCCTGGCCTGTTCCAAACTGCGGAGTACATTCGCACCCTGCACCGGCATTCCCACGGTCACTCCTCCGAGGAGGACATCGAGTGCATGGTCGAGTTGAGGCAGAAGCGTCAGAATGTTCTCCGGCAAGAGTTGCCCCTGAGGTTTGCCGTCGTCGTCAACGAAGCTGTGCTGCTGCGGCAAGTGGGGGGACGGGCGGTCATGAAGGCGCAGCTTGCCCGAATGATCGAGGAAGCCTCCGCCCCCAACATTGACCTTCAGGTGGTTCCGTTCAAGGCGGGCCTCTACCGGGCGATGAATGGACCGTTCACGATCATTCACTTCCGAGAGGAATCGGCCCTCAAGCCGATCGTGTACCTGGAAAACCTGGCTGACCACTGGGTACTGCGGCGTTCATCGGATGTGGAGCTGTACGAGGAGGCGTTCAATGAGCTGCGAGCCTTGGCGCCGGGACCGCAGGAGTCCCTGAACCTGATCACGAAAGCGATGAAGGAGCTTTGATTACTGTGACGATCACGCCTCACGCGTTGACCGGCGTTGACTGGTTCACGTCGAGTTACAGCAATGACACGGTCGGCGGCGACTGCGTCGAAGGCGCCCGCCTCCCCGGTGGTGCCATGGGCGTCCGCGACTCCAAGGACCCCCACGGCCCCGCCTTCGTCTTCACCGGCCCCGCCTGGACCGCCTTCGTCGCGGCTGTCGGCGGCTGATCCTGCGAACCCCGCAACCCTCACCCGGCCCGGACCCCCGCGTCTCGTATGCTCCCCGCCATGAGCGACGGGGTGAGCGGCAGACGGGTCATCGACGGGCGGTTCGAGCTGGAGGCGCGGCTCGGTGGGGGCGGGATGGGGACGGTGTGGCGGGCGCGGGATCTGGTGCTGGACCGGGCCGTCGCGCTGAAGGAGGTGCGGCCGCTCGATCCGGATCTCGCCGAGTACGACCCGGAGGCCGCGCGGCTGCTGCGGGCCCGGGTGTTGCGGGAGGCCCGTGCCCTGGCGCGGGTCGACCATCCCAACGTCGTGACCATCCACCATGTCGTGGACGGTGCCGAACACCCCTACCCGTGGCTCGTGATGGAGCTGGTGACCGGCGGGACGCTGCACGATCGGCTGGCCCGGGGGCCGATGGACCCCGTCGAGGCGGCCGGGCTGGGGCGGGAGGTGCTGGCCGCGCTGCGGGCGGCGCACGGTGCGGGCATCCAGCACCGGGACGTGAAGCCCCCGAACGTACTGCTGCGGCCGGACGGGCGCCCCGTCCTCACCGACTTCGGTATCGCCGCCATCCGTGAGGCGACCGTGCTGACCCCGACCGGGTCCATCATCGGCACCCCCGACTACATGGCCCCCGAGCGGATCAGCGGGGACGACGGCGGGCCCGGCTCCGACCTGTGGTCGCTGGCGATGATGCTGTACGTGGCCGTGGAGGGCCGGCATCCGCTGCGGAGAGGCTCGACGCTCGCCACGCTCGCCGCCGTACTCAGCGAGCCCCTGCCCCCGCCCGCCAAGGCCGGGCCGCTGACCGGCGTGCTCAACGCCGTGCTCGTACGGGATCCGGCCGAGCGGCCGGACGCGGAGACCGTGGACGGCATGCTCGCCGCCGTGGCGGGCGGGACGGCGGCCCCGGCCCCCGCTCCGGATCCGGCCCCCGGGGGAGTCGGGTCCGGGGTGTCGGCCACCACGTCGTACCACCTGAGCCCGCCCCGGACCACGCCCCAGGACGCCGTTCCGCCGGAGCCGGAGCCGGAGCTGGGGAAAGGGCCGGAGCCGGGCCCCGGCGGTGGGCGGGCGCGGGCGGGGCGGCGGGTCGCGGTCGGTGCCTCGGTCCTCGGGACGGCGCTCGCGGGCGTGCTGCTCTGGACGCTGCTGCCCGGCATCGGCGACGTCACCGCGTGGTGGAACGCGCCCGGCTCGTCCGGGGAGCCCGGGGCCTCGCGGTCGGCGGACGCGCCCGCTCCGGCGGAGGACCTGCTGACCACGGCCGGTGTCCGTACGGCGGTCAAGGCGCTCAAGGCGGAGATGGGTACCGATCAGGCCGCCAGCTTCTCCGCGTATCCGGACTTCATCACCGTGCAGGGCATGGTCAAGGGCAGCGACAAGCGGTACGACATGTACGCGTACCGCGCGGGCGAGGGCGTGACCAAGGGCCCGGCCAGTGGGACGCTCATGCTCGGCCAACTGCCGTTCAGCATGGACGCGTTCGACTGGGACGCGATCCCCGCGCTGCTGAAGCGGGCGGAGAAGGACCTGAACGTGGAGCAGCCGACCTCGCGCTATCTCCTGGTCAGGCCGCCGAACTCGCTCCTCGGCTCCTCCGCCGGTCTGACGCTCTACCTGTCGAACGCGTACGGCGGCGGGCGGCTGGAGGCGGACAGCAAGGGCAAGGTCACACAGGTGTACCCGGCGGCGTCCTGAGGTGAGGACGCCGGTAGACGCAGTGTCAAAGAACCGTGCACGGAATGCGAACACGGACGGGCTGCGGCCGGGCATCCTCGTTGTCATGCGCCGGCAGCCTGCCGGGGCGGAGGGGCGGCGGACGCCGGGGGAGTGAGCTGTACAGGGGGCAGCTCACCGCCTCGGCGTACGCGCCCCGGGCTCAGCCGAACGGGATCCGTACCACCGACTGGTTGCCGATGCCGAGCGTGCTCGCTCCGTTGCCGATGGCGTTCCAGACCTCGACGCGGACCTTGCCGTTGACGAGGTCGCCGTGGCTTCCGGTGGCCGACTTGAGCCCTCTCGCCTGGGTGTAGTGCTCGTAGCCCGCGACGGGGTCGGTGGCGAAGTACTGGTACGTCTCGGTGCGGTCCCAGGTGCCGTCGCCCGTACGGTCGTAACTCACCCGGACCTGCTGGCCGTTGGCGACCGATGTGCCCGCGTCCACGAAGAGGTCGAACTGGGTGGCGCCGCCGTTGTACGCCCGGGTGATGGCGCCGGAGGTGAAGACCTGCGGATCGGACACCGTGCCGTCGTGGTTGGCGCCGCCCGCCGAGGCGATCGTGGCCGTCGCGGCGGAGCCGGTGGAGTCGCCCAGGCCGCCGCCCGTCCGCGCGTACAGCGTGGCGGAGCCCGACGGCGGGTCGGTGGGCGGGGGCGTGGTGCCGCCGCCCCGGGTCCAGACGGCCACGTAGTCGACGAGCATCGGGTGGCCGGGGACGGTCGCGGCGGTCGGTGTCTGGCCGCCGAGCGCGTTGGGGAAGGCGCCGCCGATCGCCACGTTGAGGAGGATGAAGTACCCGGCGTGGTCGGTCATGTTGGACCAGGTCGCGGCGTCCATCTGGTTCTGGCTCACGGTGTGGAAGAGCTGGTCGTCCACGTACCAGCGCAGCTGGTTCGGGGTGACCGAGCGGTCCCACTCGAAGCGGTAGGTGTGGAACGCGGACTGGCAGCTCGACCCGGGGCAGGCCCGGTTGGCGCCGAGGCCGGTCGTCTCGTTGCAGGGGCCGCCGGGGTTCACCCCGCAGTGCAGCACGCCCCAGACCGAGTTGAGGCCGTTGACGTTCTCCATGATGTCGAACTCGCCGGTGCCCGGCCAGTTCCAGTAGTTGCCCCGGTACGGGGAGCCGAGCGCCCAGAACGCGGGCCAGTAGCCGAGCGCGGCGTTGCCCGTGACGTTCGGCATCTGGATGCGGCCCTCCATGCGGAGCGTGCCGCCCGCCGGAGCCTTGAAGTCGGCGCGCCGCGTTTCGATCCGGGCGGAGGTCCAGTTGCCCGCGCCGTCCCGGAGGGGGGTGATGCGGAGGTTGCCGTTGCCGTCGAGGCCGAGGTTGCCGGAGTTCGCGGTGTAGTTCTGGACTTCGCCGGTGCCCCAGTTGGCGGGGCCGCCGGGGTAGCTGTGGCCGGTGTCGATCTGCCAGTTGGCGGCGGCGGGCGGGGCGCCGGCGGCGCCGTCGAAGTCGTCGTTCCACTGGAGGTTCCAGCCGGGAGCGGGCGGGATGGCGCCCTGCGCGGTGCCGGCGCCGGTGACGCCGACGAAGCCCGCGAGGGCGAGGGTGAGGGCGACGAGTGCGGCGAGGACGGGTGTGCGGCGCCCGCGTCTGAGGGGGTTCGTACGGCTCGTTCTCAAGGGAACACCTCCGGTGCGGATGGTGCCGGGGAAAGATCGCGAGAGGGGATCGAGGGCAGGCCGAGAGCGGACTGAGAGCGCTCTCAGTGTGCTCTCAGTACGTCTTGTAACGGGACACCGGCGGATCGTCAATGGTTCGGGGTCCTTCACCCCCGGGCTTTGCCTTGACGTCGACGTCAAGGATTACCGTCGACCACCTGCGCATCGGTGAGCTGGCGAAGCGGGCCGGGACGACCACTCGGGCCCTGCGGTACTACGAGCCGCGCGGGCTGCTGGAGGAGATCGCGGACGCGCTGCTCTGAAGCCCGGTACGGGGGCAGCACCTCGGGCAGGAACCGGGCGGGAATCGGGCGGGAATCGGGCCGCATTCGGGCGGGACTTCGGGCGGGGTCGACGGTATTGTGCCGTCGGCCCCTTGTGCGTCTTATGCGGTCCGCCGGACGCGTTCCCCCGGCGGGTTCGGGCGTGTTGGGCGGCCGCCTGATTAAGTGATGGTTACGAGGCTCCAGTTGGGCGGAACGGCCCTTGACGTGCCCCGATGTGAGCCTCCACACTCCTCCTCATGAACGGTCAGCAATCCACAGAAACGGGCATCCGCCGTGCTGCCCGCTGAGCGGCATCGCCGTATCTGTGAGGCGTTGCGCGCACAGCGGATCGTCTCCACGGAGGACTTCTCCCGCATGCTGGACGTCTCCCAGGAGACCGTCCGGCGGGACCTGGTCACCCTCGAACGCCGGGGCCTGCTGGTGCGGGTGCACGGCGGGGCGACCAATACCGCGGGCGGGTTCGGCGAGGAAGCGCCGTTCGACGAGCGGTCCGGGATGGACCGGCAGGCCAAGGCCGCCATCGGCGCCGCCGCGGCGGCGCTGGTGCGTCCGGGCCAGACCGTGGTGATCGACATCGGCACGACGGCGGTGGAGGTCGCCCGCGCGCTCCCCGCCGATCACCGTGGCACCGTCGCCACCTGTTCGCTGCTGGTCGCCGCCGAACTGGCGGGCCGCCCGCATGTCGAGGTCCTGGTCAGCGGCGGCCGTCTGCGGTCCGGCGACCTCGCCTGCTCGAACGCGCAGGCGCTGGCGTTCTTCGCGGACCTCCGCGCCGATGTGGCGTTCCTCGGCTCCGGCGGGGTGGACGCGTCGGCCGGTCTGACCGACTTCCACCTCGACGAGGTGGCCACACGGCGGCTGATGCTCGCCAACACCGTCCGCTCGTACATCCTCGCGGACTCCAGCAAGTTCGGCCGCGTCGCGCCGCACCGTGTCTGCGGTCTTGAGGACGTCGACGGCCTGATCACGGACGCCCGCCCCTCCTCGACGCTGGAGTCGGGGATGGAACGCTCGGGCGGTGTGGTCGTCGTCGCGTAGGGCGGGACACCGAACGCCTCGCGCCCTGCGACGGCGGAAACGCGGGACAGCGGAAACGAATAGGTGGCCGGATGACGCGGCTACGTCATCCGGCCATGACCGAAATCCCTACCTATCAACGCAAAGGAGTCGATCGTGCCCCAGTCTTCCACACCGGCGGAAAACGCGGCGGTTTCCCCGTCCGCCCCTGGCACATCCACAAGAAATGACGGAAAAGAGACCACCCCGGGACCGGATACCGGCCCGGATACGGGCCACGCCACCGGCTACAAGCCGCAGTTCGCCCGTACGCTCAGCCGCTTCGAGTCGTTCGCCGTCGCCTTCTCCTTCATCTCCATCACCACCGGCCTCTTCACCACCTACGGCACCGTGTTGGGCTCGGCCGGCCCCGCCGGTATCTGGACCTGGCCGCTGGTCACCCTCGGCACGGTCCTCGTCGCCCTCGTGTACGGGATGCTCGCCAGCCGTATCCCGATCTCCGGCTACAGCTACCAGTGGGCCAGCCGGCTCGCCTCGCCCGTGCTGGGCTGGTGGTTCGGCTGGGTGTCGTTCGCGTTCCTCGCGATCGTCGTCGTCGCCGTCGACTACGGGCTCACCCAGGTCGCGCTCTTCCCGCTGCTCGACATCACGTACACCGCGACCGGCGGCGCCATCGGCACCGTGATCGTGCTGCTCCTCCAGATGTCGCTGATCATCTGGTCCACGCCCATCACCACCAAGGTCAACAACATGGCGGTGGGCGCCGAGGTGATCGCCATGGTCGGCCTGACCGTGCTGATCGCGGGCGCCGTCCTCTTCTTCGGCAAGGGCGACTGGAGCAACCTCGGCTCGTACGGCACGATCCCGGCGGACGGCTACTACGGCTTCCTCGGCCCCTTCATGCTCTCCGCGCTGCTCGGCGCCTTCACCCTCGTCGGCTGGGAGTCCGCGGCCAACCTCGCGGAGGAGACGCACAACCCGAAGAAGGTCGTCCCGCAGGCCATGGTCCGCGCCATCCTGCTCAGCGGCGGCATCGGCATGCTCTTCCTCATCGTGATCACCGCGGGCGTCGGTGACGACGTCGCCGCGCTCACCGCCGACTCGGCGCCCGTCGCCTCCATCATCGAGTCGACCGTCGGCAGCGCCGTGGCCACCGCCATGCTGGTCGTCGTCTGCATCGCCATCTTCGCCTGCGGCCTGGTCATCATGGTGAGCAACAGCCGCCTCGTGCACTCCATGGCCCGGGACGGACGGCTGCCGTTCTCCGAGACGCTCAGCCAGGTGCCGCGCCCCACCGGCGGCCCGACCTGGGCCACGCTGACGGTCGCCCTCGCGTCCGTCGCCATCGTCGCGGTCTTCTCCGGCAACGCCGACGCGCTGCCGCAACTCCTCGGCGCGGGCACGCTGATGCCCGCCATCCTGTACGCGGGGACGGTCACGCTCTTCATCCTCACCCGCCGCACGTACACCCCGGGCCCCGACGACTTCCAGCTCGGCAGGTGGGAGAAGCCCGTCGTGGCGGGCGCGGTGATCTGGCTCGTGCTGGAACTCTGCATCTTCATGATCCCGTCCGACTTCCGCGGCGCCCAGCAGTACGCGCTGGCCACCCTGGTCGTCGGCGGCCTGCTCTTCGCGTCCGTCTGGTTCACCCGCCGCGAGAAGCTGGTGCAGCAGCCCAGCCTCGACGGCGAGGGCCTGATCGGCGACGAACTGCCCGCGGAGGGCGACGCGAAGCCCGCCACGGAGGCCGACTCGCTGTGACCGTGCTCGCCATCGATCAGGGGACGTCGGGGACCAAGGCCCTCGTCGTCGACCCGGCGGAGGGTGTCGTCGCCGTCGCCGAGGTGCCCGTCACCCCCGTCCACCTGCCCGGTGGCGGCGTGGAGCAGGACCCCGAGCAGTTGCTGGCCTCCGTCCTGGAAGCCGGCCGGCGCGCCGTCGACCAGGCCGGGGGCCGCCCCCTGCGGGCCGTCGCCCTCGCCAACCAGGGCGAGACGGTCCTCGCCTGGGACCGGCGCACCGGCCGGCCCCTCTCGCCGGCCGTCGTCTGGCAGGACCGCAGGTCGGAGGCGCTCTGCGCGGAGCGTGCCGACGCCAGGGAGTGGGTGGCGCGGCGTACGGGGCTGGTCCTGGACCCGTACTTCTCCGCGCCCAAGATGACCTGGCTGCGCGAGAACGTCACCCGCGACGGGGTGGTCACCACCACCGACACCTGGCTGGTGCACCAGCTCACCGGGGCCTTCGTCACCGACGCGTCGACCGCGAGCCGCTCGCTGCTGCTCGGTATCGACGCCGTCGACTGGGACCCGGAGCTGACCGCGCTGTTCGGGCTCGACGGGGAGGAACTGCCCCGTATCGCCGCCTGCGACGAGATCGTCGGCACGACCGACGCGTTCGGCGGGCAGCGGCTGCCGCTGGCCGGGCTGATCGTCGACCAGCAGGCCGCGCTCTTCGCCGAGGGCTGCCTCACCCCGGGCACCGCCAAGTGCACGTACGGCACCGGCGCCTTCCTCCTCGCCCACACCGGCGGGACCGCGCTCCGCTCCGCCTCCGGACTCACCTCGTCCGTGGCGTGGCGGGCCCGCGGCGGGACCCCGTACTGCGTGGACGGGCAGGTCTACACCGCCGCCTCCGCGGTGCGCTGGCTCCAGGACCTGGGCTTCGTCGCCGACGCGGCCGATCTCGACCAGGTGGCGGCGGACGACGCGGCGGGCGTCCTGTGCGTACCGGCCCTCGCCGGGCTCGCCGCGCCCTGGTGGCGCCCCGATGCCACGGCGTCGCTCACCGGTATGACACTCTCGACCCGGCGGGAACACCTCGTCACCGCCGTGCTCCAGGGCATCGCCGCCCAGGTCGCGGAGGTGGCCGGGCTGGTCGCCGCCGACCTGGGCGCCCCGCTGACCCGGCTGCGCGCGGACGGCGGACTCACCCGGTGCGCCACACTGATGCAGGCGCAGGCGGACCTCGCCCGGATGCCGGTCGACGTCTACTCGTCGCCGCACGCCACGGCGCTCGGCGCGGCGGCGATGGCGCGGCTGGCGGTCGAGCCCGAACTCACCCTTGAACAGGCGGTACCGGAGTGGACCCCCGGCACCACCTACGAACCCCGCTGGTCCGAGGACCGGGCGCAGGACTTCCGCGCCCGCTGGCTGGCGGCGGTGGACGCGACAGCGCCGCCGCGGCCCGCAGGAGGAACCGTATGACCGACGACAGCAGACCACCGGCCGAAACCGTCTACGACGTCGCCGTCATCGGCGCCGGCGTCGTGGGCTCCGCCATCGCCCGCGAACTGGCGGGCCACGCCCTCTCCGTCGCGCTGCTCGACGCCCGCGACGACGTCGGCGACGGCACCAGCAAGGCCAACACCGCCATCCTGCACACGGGGTTCGACGCCAAGCCCGGCACCCTCGAATCCCGTCTGGTCCGGCGCGGCTACACCCTGCTCTCCGCTTACGCCGGGGCCACCGGCATCCCCGTCGAACGCACCGGCGCGCTCCTCGTCGCCTGGACGCGGGAGGAACTGGACGCCCTCCCGGGGCTGCGCGAGAAGGCCGTCGCCAACGGTTACGAGCACTGCGAACCCGTCACCGCCGAGGAGGTCTACCGCCAGGTCCCGGCGCTCGGCCCCGGCGCGCTGGGCGGCCTCACCGTCCCCGACGAGTCGATCATCTGCACGTGGACGACCACCCTCGCGCTCGCCACCGACGCCCAGGCACGCGGCGCCCGGGTGCTCCTCGGCCACCGGGTGGAGTCCGTACGGCGGGACCCGGCCGTACGCGCCGTTGGCGACGCGCACGGCGGTACGGACCCGACGACCACGCTGCTGACCTCCCGCGGCCCCGTCACCGCCCGCTGGGTGGTCAACGCGGCGGGTCTCGGCGCCGATGTCCTGGACGGGCTCTTCGGCCACCGCCGGTTCACCGTCACCCCGCGCCGCGGCGAACTCCTCGTCTACGACAAGCAGGCCCGCCCGCTCGCCGACCGCATCGTGCTGCCGGTGCCCAGCAAGGCCGGCAAGGGCGTGCTGATCAGCCCCACCATCTACGGCAACGTCATGCTCGGCCCGACCGCCGAGGACCTGACCGACCGCACCGACACCGGCACCTCCGAGGCCGGCTTCGCGTTCCTCCTCGACAAGGGCGCCCGGCTGATGCCCACGCTCCTGGAGGAGGAGGTGACCGCCTCGTACGCGGGGCTGCGCGCCGCCGCCGACCACGGCGACTACCTGATCGAGCCCGATCCCGGGCAGCGCTATCTGCTGGTCGGCGGGATCCGCTCCACCGGCCTCACGGCGTCGCTCGCCATCGCGGAGTACGTACGGGGGGTCCTCGCCGAGGCAGGTCTCGCCCTGGAGCCGCGCGCCGACCTGCCGGGGCCGCCCGCGATGCCCAACCTGGGCGAGGCGTTCACCCGGCCGTACCAGGACGCCGCGCTCATCGCCAAGGACAGCGCGTACGGACGCGTCGTGTGCTTCTGCGAGCGGGTGACCGAGGGCGAGATCAGGGACGCCTTCCTCTCCCCGCTGCCGCCCGCCGGACTCGACGGGCTGCGGCGCCGCACCCGCGTGATGAACGGGCGCTGTCAGGGCTTCTACTGCGGGGCGCGCACGGAAGCCCTGCTCGCCGAGCGCGGCACCCCGAGGCCGACGCAGGACCAGGAGACATCCGCATGACCATGTCCCTTCCCGGCGCCGGGGCTTCCGGTTCCTCCGGTACGTCCGGTACGCCCCACGCATCACACGCGGCCGACGCGCTCACGGCCTCGCCGGTGGCGCCCGAGGTGCTCACCCCCGACGTCGTCGTCGTCGGCGCGGGCCCGGCCGGGCTCACCGCCGCCGCCGGTCTCGCCCCGCACCTCCACGGCGGCGTACTCGTCCTGGACCGTGAACCGTCCGCCGGCGGCATCCCCCGCCACAGCGACCACACCGGTTACGGCATCCGTGACCTCAAGCGGTGCCTCACCGGCCCCGCGTACGCCCGTACGCTCGTCGGCCGCGCCCAGCTGGCCGGCGCGGAGATCCGTACCGAGGCCACCGTCACGGGCTGGGCGGGGGACCGCTCGCTCGACGTGACCACGCCTCAGGGGCGGGTACGGGTCGACGCGCGCGCGGTCGTCCTCGCCACCGGCGCCCGGGAGCGGCCCCGCTCGGCGCGGCTCATCCCCGGGGACCGGCCCGCCGGTGTGTACACCACGGGGCAGCTCCAGAACCTCGTGCACCTGCAGCACCGCGAGGTCGGCCGGCGGGCCGTCGTCGTCGGCGCGGAGCCGGTGAGCTGGTCCGCCGTGCTCACGCTGCGCGAGGCGGGCTGCCGTACGGAGCTGATGACCACCACGTACCCGACACCCGACTCGTACGCGGCGTTCCACCTGCCGGGACGGGCGCTGCTGGGGGTGCCGGTGGCGACCGGCACCCGGGTCACCCGGATCATCGGGCACGGCAGGCTGCGGGCGGTCGAGATCGAGGAGACCGCCACCGGCCGACGCCGTACCGTCGCCTGCGACACCCTGATCCTCACCGGTGACTGGATCCCCGACCACGAACTCGCCCGTTCCGCCGGGCTCGACCTCGACCCGGGGACGAAGGGGCCGCTGGTGGACACCGCGCTGCGGACCAGCCGCCCGGGGGTGTTCGCCGCCGGGAACCTGCTGCACGCGGTCGACACCGCCGACATCGCCGCGCTCGACGGGCGTCATGTCGCCCGGCAGGTACGGCTCTGGCTGGACGGGCTCGTGCCGGCCGCGGTCACCGTGCCGATCGTCGCCGACGAGCCGTTCCGCTGGGTGGCGCCCGGACTGCTGCGGGTCGGCGACCCGGCGCCGCCGCGCGGCCGTCTGCTGCTCTGGACGGACCGGCTGGTGCGGGCGCCGCGGGTGACGGTCCGGCAGGGCTCCCGCGTCCTCAACCAGCGGCTGGTGCCCTGGCCCGCGGCACCGGGGCGGGTGTTCCGGGTGCCGTGGAGCCTGCTGCGCGGCATCGACCCCCGGAACGGTCCCGTACGGATCGGGCTCTGAGGGGGAGCGGACGCGACACGTCCGGAGGGCGGGCGTGGGAACGCGGAGGCGCGGCGCGCTACTTGATCAGTACGTTCGCGCCCACGATGAGGAAGCCGAGCAGCATGTCCACCCCGCCGGCCCGGCAGGACGACGCCCATCCGCGCCCCGCCGCCCGCGCTCCCCACAGCCCCCACCCGAAGAGGGCGGCCGTGTTGAGGAGCAGCGCCACATCGATCGCGGTGCCCTCGCTCCACCACCCGGCGTACGCGCCGAGCAGGAGGGCCACCGTCGGGACCACGGCGGCCACCAGCGGCCACTCGGTCAGCACCGAGCGCGCGGTGCCGACGGTGACCGTGGTCCCGTCGGGCGCCCGGTGCGCGATGGCGTGCGCGTAACCGTGCGCCGCCGCCGAGGCGAGCGCCGCCAGCAGCACCCACACCGCGTCGTACCCGGGACTCGTCGGCCCGGTGTCGTGGCCCAGGGCCGCCACCAGCACGCTGGCCAGCACCGTCCCGTACACACCGCCGAACAGCAGCCGCTGGAGAGGCTCCCCGCGGCGCCGGGGCGGGAGCGGTCCGGGGGCTCTGGTGGACACGGGGCCGCCTCTCGAAGGGATCGCGGGACCGGGAAAAAGAGGGGTGGATCATCCGCTTCGAGAGATGTAACCGCACGCGGCGCCGGTGATCCGTCAGGCGGCGCCGGTCGTCCGTCAGGGCGCTCCGACCGGCCCGGAGTGCGCGCACAAAAATACCCCGGAACCGAATTGACGGCCGGGGTGCGAGTCTGGGTATATTGATTGTTTCCGTGTCTTGCGCGTGAACGGGAGACAGGAATCAATTCACATTCACAAGAATCACCGTATCGAACGGGGGCTGAATTGTCAACCGACGAATCATCCGAGGAATTGCGGAACGAGCAGCAATTCGTCTCCCTCCTCTACGACCGGCTCGACGGCCTGAGGGAGCAGGCCGAGTCGGCCATGGACGCGTCGATCGGCCAGGTCAGCACCGTACGGCAGGCCAGGGTCGAGCGGGACGTACGCGTCGCGGAGCACTCCGGCCGGCTGTCCACCCTGAATGCGGTCGAGTCCGGTCTGTGCTTCGGCCGGATCGACCTCCACGGCGAGGCCGATCTCCGTGACGAGGCCGATCTCCGCGATCGGACCGATCTGCGCGACGAGACCTTCGCCGGGTCCAGCGCGGCCGGGAATTCCCCCGACGCGTCCACCGTGACCCACCACATCGGACGCATTGGAATGCGCCGTGACGACGACGAGCGGACGCCGCTGCTGATCGACTGGCGGGCTCCCGTGGCGCGCCCCTTCTATCTCGCCACCGGACACACCCCGATGGGGCTGCGCCGCCGGCGCCACATCACCACCCAGGGGCGCACGGTCACCGCGCTCCACGACGAGATCATGGATCTCAACGACACCACCCGCACCGGGTACGAGGACCCGGACGGCGACGCCGTGCTCCTCTCCGCGCTCAACTCCGCGCGGACCGGCCGGATGAGCGACATCGTCCAGACCATCCAGGCCGAGCAGGACCGCGTCATCCGCGCCCCGCACCGCGGCGTCCTCGTGGTGGAGGGCGGTCCCGGCACCGGCAAGACCGCCGTCGCGCTGCACCGTGCCGCGTACCTCCTCTACGCGCACCGCGAGCAGCTCGCCCGGCGCGCCGTGCTGATCGTCGGCCCGAACCCGGCCTTCCTCGGGTACATCGGCGAGGTGCTGCCCTCGCTCGGCGAGACCGGGGTGCTGCTGGCGACGACCGGGGAGCTGTTCCCCGGCGTACGCGCCACCGGTACGGACACCCCGGAGGCGGCCGAGGTCAAGGGCCGGGCCGCGATGGCGCGGGTCCTGGCCGAGGAGCTGCGCGACCGGCAGACCCTGCCGGACCCGGTGCTGGAGATCCCGCACGAGGAGTACGGCACGCTGCCGCTCGACCGGGACACGGCGTACGAGGCCAGGCAGCGCGCCCGGGACACCGGCCTGCCGCACAACCTGGCCCGGCCGGCCTTCGCCTTCCGGATCATCGACGCGCTGACGGCCCAGCTCGCGGAGCGGATCGGCGCCGATCCGCTCGGCGGTGACAACCTCCTCGACCCGGCGGACATCGCCCAGCTCGGCAAGGAGATCGCCGCCAGCCGTGATGTCCAGGCCGCGATCGACGCGCTCTGGCCGAGCCTGACGCCGGAGCAGTTCGTCGCGGACGTCCTCGCGGCGCCCGTGCGGCTCGACTCGCGGGACGCCGCCGCCGTACGCCGCCCGCGCCCCAGGACCGGCGCCGACGCGCGGGTCGACTGGACCCCCGCCGATGTGCCGCTGCTCGACGAGGCGGCCGAACTCCTCGGCGAGGACGACACGGCGGCCCGCGCCGCCGCCGCGCGGGAGCGCCAGGAGCGCGTCGCCTACGCGCAGGGCGTACTGGAGCTGTCGTACGGCTCCCGTACCCAGGAGTTCGAGGACCGGGGCGACGACGAGTCGGAGGTCCTGGCCGCGCACGACATCATCGACGCCGAGCGGTTCGCGGACCGCCACGAGGAGGCCGACACTCGCAGCGCCGCCGAGCGGGCCGCGGCCGACCGCACCTGGGCCTTCGGCCACATCGTGGTGGACGAGGCGCAGGAACTCTCCGCGATGGCCTGGCGGCTGCTGATGCGCCGCTGCCCGAGCCGCTCCATGACCCTGGTCGGCGACCCGGCCCAGACGGGCGACGCGGCGGGGTGCGACTCCTGGGGCCAGATCCTGGAGCCGTACGTCCAGCAGCGCTGGGAGCTGACGAAGCTCGGCGTCAACTACCGTACGCCCACCGAGATCATGGAGGTCGCGGCCGAGGTCCGGCGGCTGACGGACCCGCTCTTCGAGCCGCCCAGGTCCGTACGGTCGACGGGCGAGGGCCCGGTCGTACGCGCCGTGGACCGCGCCGAGCTGGCCCGTACGGCGGCCGGGCTGGCCACCGGCCGGCCGGGCGAGGGGCGTCTGGCGGTCATCGCTCCGGCCGCGCTGCTGCCCGCGCTGGCGGCCGAACTCCCGGACGCCTCCTGGGGGGTGACCCCGGATCTCACCCGCCCGGTGGTCCTCCTCGACCCGCGCCAGGCGAAGGGCCTGGAGTTCGACACGGTGATCGTCGTCGACCCGGAGGCCGTCCTGGA
The DNA here is from genome assembly GCF_042673865.1 of Streptomyces sp. NPDC056987. Classification (NCBI taxonomy): domain Bacteria; kingdom Bacillati; phylum Actinomycetota; class Actinomycetes; order Kitasatosporales; family Streptomycetaceae; genus Streptomyces; species Streptomyces sp. NPDC056987. The sequence continues at coordinate 155,625 of NZ_JBHURV010000016.1, read as the reverse complement.
CGGCTCGCCGCGCGGCGTCAACGACCTCTACGTGGCCCTGACCCGGGCCACCCAGCGGCTCGGGATCGTCCGCGACGCGGCGGTCCCGTCCCGGCTCAAGTCGCTGGACATACGCGGAGGTACGGAGGACCGTTGACCCGCTGCCGGTGGTAGGGCGGAATCCCGGAGCACCTTCGTCGACCGTGTCGATCCACAACTGTCAGGTGGGAATATGACCAAGGCGAACGCGTTATCGAGATCGCTCCGCAGGGCTCTCCTGATGACCTGCGTCCTGCTGGCCACGGCGATACCCGCGACCATCGGCGTCGGTGGCGCCGGCGGTGGCGGTGGCGTCGGTGACGGCGGCGCGCCGCCCTCGGCCGCGTCGTCGGCGACGGGCTCCGACTTCGGCCTCGCCGCCGCCACACCCTCGCTCCACGGCGCCGACCCGAGCATCATCCGGGTGGGCGGCACGTACTACGCGGCGAAGGTGACCGGCGGCGGCATCTCCGTCCGTGCCTCCGCGACCCTGGCCGGTTTCGTGGACGTGCCCCCGAAGCAGATCTGGCTCGACCCGGGGATGGGCGAGATCTGGGCCCCCAAGATCACCAGGATCAACGGCCGTTACTACGTGTACTTCACGGCCGGGCGGAGCGCCGACCACCGGATGTACGTGATCAGCTCCGACTCGCCGGACAGCGGCTACGGGGCCGAGCGGAAACTGGCGCTCCCGAACGACAAATGGGCGATCGACGGCAGCGCCTTCACCTTCGGCAACCAGCTGTGGTTCGTCTGGTCCGGCTGGTCCGGCGACACCAATGTGGAGCAGAACCTCTACATCGCCAGGATGAGCGACCCCACCACCCCGACCGGCTCCCGCCACATCATCTCCCAGCCCCGGGAGAGCTGGGAGCGGGTGGTCGGCAACCCGTACATCAACGAGGCCCCCATACCGATCAAGGACCCCAACGGCCAGCTGCACATCGCCTATTCGGCCAACGGCTCCTGGAGCGACCGGTACTGCATCGCCGACCTGCGGCTGCGCGCCGGCGGTGACCCCACCTACGTATGGGACTGGTACAAGTCCAACGGCTGCCAGTTCGGCTCCCACCGCGACACCATGATGACGGGCTGGGACCCCACCCTCTTCGTCGACGGCCCCGGCAGCCACACCTTCGCGCTGGTCAACGGTGACATCGCGAACAGCCCGCCGTCCGGGAACACGTTCCCGATCATGTACCACGCGGTTCCCAAGGGCACGCCCTACAGCTGGTCCAACCGGGACTGGATGATCGGCCGGGCGGTGTGGTGGGGGAACAGCACCTACACCCGCGCCAATGTCCCCGGTGACAAGAGCAACACCGGCTTCGGCCTGAAGTTCTTCGAGTGACCCGGAGGCTGCCGTGGGGGGCATGCACCCCCCCACGGCAGCCATCAGTCCGAATTCCGGTACCGGCCTTACGAACCGCAGTCCGCGCGCCCCGCCTCGGCGCGGCAGATCCGGGCGGCGAAGCCGCCGTTCTTGGGTACGTCGACCGTCAGCCGGGAGCCGGCGGTCACCTTGCGGGTCTCCACCGCGAGGCCGCCGCCGGGCGCGTCGGTGTAGAGGTCGACGAGCCAGTTCCCCGGGCCCAGGAAGCGCAGGGGCTCGTCCAGGGAGCGTGCCCCGCCGGAGGTGATCGCGCCCATGAACCACTCGCCGCCCGCCGCGCGGGCCAGGACCGCCCGGTCCCCGGGGGCGCCGTCGACGAGCCGGGTGTCGTCCCAGACGGTGGGCACGCCGCGCAGGAAGCGCCGGGCGAGGGGCTTCTCCTCGTACGACTCCACGCTGTCGGCGAAGTGCTGCACCCCGGACTCGTACACCACCGACAGCGCCAGTTCGGCGGCGTCGCTGGTGGGGCGCACCCCGGTGAAGGTGACGGGGGTGAAGTCCATCGGGCCGATGAGGTTACGGGTGAACGGCAGGGTGGTGTAGTGCTCGGTGGGGAAGGGCTGGCGGCCGGGCTTGGGCCGGGTGCCCTCGGCGCCCTTGACGGCCTCGACGCTCATCAGCTGGGGCCAGGTCCGCTGCTGGCCGCGCGGGATGGTGCCGCCGTGGAAGTTGAGCATCAGCCGGTTCTCCGCCGTCGCCCGGTAGACCGCGTCGTACCAGCGCATGCGGTCCTGGCCGTCCGACTCCATGAAGTCGATCTTCATGCCCACGACGCCCCAGGACTTCCAGAGCGGGAGCAGCCGGTCGAGTTCGCTCTGCGCGTCGATGGTCTGCCAGCGCACCCAGAGCCAGATGCCGACGCCCTTTTCCTTCGCGTAGGCGGTCAGTTCGGGCATCCAGTCGTTGCTCCAGCCCGAGTCGACGAGGACGTACTCCCACCCCTCGCGGGCGGCGAAGTCCACGAACTCCTTCTGCTTGTCGAGGCTGCCCGGGCTGCTGCCGTCGGACCACCAGGACCAGGCGGCCCGGCCTGGCTTGATCCACGAGGTGTCGGCGACCTTCGAGGGCGCGGCGAGGTCCGTGGTCAGATCGCTCTCGGTGACGGTGGCGAGGTCGCCGATGACCATCGTGCGCCACGGTGTGGCGAAGGGGGCCGTGCTCACCTCCGCCGGATCGGGGAGGGTGAGCCGGAAGCGGTCCTCACCGGCGCCGAGGGTCAGCCGGGAGCCGCCGTAGGAGCTGTCGAGACCGGCCTCGCCGATCAGCAGCCAGCTGCTCCCCACCCGGAAGAGTGACGGGTAGCCGTAGTCGGCGGGCTTCGCCGCGGCGACCGTGCTGCGCAGGTGCGCCGACTCGTAGTCCTGGCGGCCGTTGTCGTACGGCAGCAGATAGGCGTCGGCGGTGCCGGGGACGGCGTACTCCGAGGCCTCGCCGAGCACGGTGACCGTGCCGCTGCCGGGCAGGGCGTAGCGGTAGGCCACCCCGTCGGCGGAGATCCGCAGGGTGACGCGGAGTTCGCGGCCGCGCTTGGTGAAGGTGAAGACGGACTCGGTGGCGTCCACGGTGTGCCGGGTGCGGCTGCCGGTGGTCGTCGTGTACGTCTCATGGACCCGCCGGTCGCGCCGGCTCTCGTAGCGCAGCCCGCCCGTGAAGTCGGTCTCCGCCGTGCGGATGCCCAGCGCGGAGGGGCGCAGGACGGTCGTACGGCCGTGCCGGGCCGTCAGCGTCAGCCCGCCCGAGGCGGTGAGCGCCAGGTCGGCCCCGATCTGGTCCTGGCCGCCGCCGGGCGCTTCGAGCCGCCAGGAACGGGTCCCTCCCGCCGAGTCGTCCCGCTCCTGCGAGGCGGCCCCTGGCGACCCCGGGACGAGTAACGCGGCCAGACAGGCCGCCCCCGTCAGGGCTCGTGTGACGGTGGATCGTGCGAAGCGCATCGTGCCTCCCGGTGAAGTCGGCTCGCCATGTCGTGCGCCAATGCCCTGCATCAAGTCATCGGATATGTCAGGGGTGTTGACGCAAGATTGACGATTTTTTACGCTCCTGTCCAGCCTATTCATCGGATCAATCCGCGCTTCACCGGATCAGAACTGAGTTCACCGAGACGAGCAGACAGGACATGGACGATGAGAGTCAGCAGACGCGGGTTCCTCGGAAAGGTGGCGTCGGGCGCCGCCGCCGGAGCCGCCGTGGGCGTCCCGTTCGCCGAACCCGCCGCCGCACGACCGCCGGGCGCCGCCCCACCGGTCTCCCTCACGGGCATGCGCACCGACCGCGCATGGCAGTCCTTCCTCGCCGATCAGGACCTCCACTGGAAACGCGTGCCGCGCACCTGGTACGAGGGCCCCTTCCTCGGCAACGGCCTGCTCGGCTCGATCGTCTACCAGGAACCGGGCCTGAACGCCCTGCGGTTCACCGTGCACCACAGTGAAGTCCAGGACCACCGGCCCGACTTCGGCAACGAATGGGGCGTGGCCCGGCTCCCCGTCGGCAACCTCCTGCTCCACCCGGTCGGCGAGATCACCGCCGTCGACCTGCGGCTCGACCTGTGGAACGCCGAGATCAGCGGCACCGTCACCACCGACGCGGGCCGCCTCGCACTGCGCGCCCTCGTCCACAACGACCGCACCATGCTGCTCGTCACCGTCGACGCGAGCGCGGGGGAGAAGGGCTTCCGCTGGGAGTTCCGCCCCTCGCCCGCCGTCAGCCCCCGCATCGTCCGCGAACCCCCGCCCGCCGGCTTCGCCCCCAACCCCGCCCCCGTCACCCGCGAGTCCGGCGGGATCGGCCTCGTCGTCCAGCCGCTCGTCGCCGGCGGGCAGACGGCCACCGCGTACCGCGAGAGCACCCAGGCCGGGCAGCGCGTCTACCACCTCGCCGTCGCCCACTCCTATCCCGGCACCGACGCCGAGGGCCGCGCCCTCTCCACCGTACGCAAGGCCTCCGCCCTGCCCGTCTCCAGTCTGCTGCGTACCCACCGCGACTGGTGGCACCGCTTCTACCGCAAGAGCTTCCTGTCCGTCCCCGACCCGATGCTCCAGAGCTTCTACTGGATCCAGCTCTACAAACTGGCCTGCGGCGCCCGCGAGCACGCCCCCGTCATGGCGACCACCGGGCCCTGGCTCGAACCGACCCCGTGGCCCTCCGTGTGGTGGAACCTCAACGTCCAGCTCGAATACTGGCCCGTCCACGGCTCCAACCACCTCGAACTCGACGCGATCCCCCGCACCCTCGCCGAGAACACGGACATCCTCATCGGCGCCCTCGAACCCGAGTACCGGCACGACTCCGCCGGACTGCGCCGCAGCACCGATGCCCAGTGCGACGACGCGGGCCCGGTCGGAATACCGGGGGTCGGCGCCCCCGACCCCGAGATCGGCGACCTGCCCTGGACCCTCCACAACGTGTGGCTCACCTACCGGCACACCATGGACCGGGGCGTGCTGGAGGACGTCCTCTACCCGCTGCTGCGCCGCTCCACCAACTACTACCTGCACTTCCTCCACGAGCAGGCGGACGGCAGACTGCACCTGCCCAAGACCTTCTCCCCGGAGTACGGCAGCGCCCCCGACTGCAACTACGACCTGGCGCTGCTGCGCTGGAGCTGCGCCACCCTGCTGGAGACGGTCCGGCTGCTCGGCGTCCAGGACACCCTGGAGCCGAAGTGGCGGGAGGTGCTGGAGCGGCTGGTGGACCCGCCAGTGGACGCCAACGGCTTCATGATCGGCGCGGGGGTGCCCTTCGCCAAGTCCCACCGCCACTACTCGCACCTGCTCGCCGTCTACCCGCTGTACCTCGTCAACTGGGAACAGCCGGAGAACCGCGATCTGATCGAGCGTTCGCTCGACCACTGGATCAGCTTCGAGGGCGCCCTGCGCGGCTACAGCTTCACCGGCGCCGCCTCGATCTGCACCCAGATGGGCCGCGGTGACGAGGCGCTGACATATCTGCGCGAGCTGGTCGCGCGGTTCGTGCAGCCCAACACCATGTATTACGAGGCCGGTCCGGTCGTCGAGACACCGCTGTCCGGCGCGCAGACCCTGCACGACATGCTCTGCCAGAGCTGGGGCGACCTGATCAGGATCTTCCCCGGGGTGCCGGCGGAGTGGCGGGACGTGACGCTCCACGACTTCCGTACCCAGGGCGCGTTCCTGGTCAGCGCGGTCCGCAGGGGAGGTGCCACCCGCTGGGTACGGGTGCGCAGCCTGGCCGGTGAGCCGTGCCGGGTGCGGCACACGCTGACCGGGCGGCTCACCGTCTCCGGGGTCGGCGGCCCGGCGCCGCGGTGGCGCGACCTCGGTGACGGGGTGGTGGAGCTCGAACTCGGCCGTGACCAGGAGGCGGTGATCCACCCGGCGGGCTCCCGGCCCGACTTCCGGATCGCCCCCGTGCGGGCGAACGGGCCCGCGGAGCCCTGGGGGCTGCCCGCCCTGCCGGACGCGGGCACGGTCACCCAGGTCGACCTGGTCCCGCACTTCGACAACGACGCCATCACCACGGAGATGTACTACGAGGACGGTGACTTCGACGGCGCCGGGCGCACCTACCCCATGGCCCAACTGCCGCAGACGGGGCGGACGGTGGACGACGGGATCACCTTCTCCTTCACCAACGGCAGCGAGGGCTCCGCCAACAACGTCGTCGCCGCCGGCCAGGAGATCGCCGTCCCGCCGGGCGGCTACACGCGGCTGCATGTGCTGGGCGCGGGGGACACCGGCAATGTGACCGTCCCCGCGGTGGCCCACTACGCCGACGGGACGACCGCGACCGTCACCGTCGGGCTGACGAACTGGCTGGCCTCCGGCCCGGCGTACGAGGAGACGACGGCCGTGGCGACCGGTCAGATCCACACTCCCGCCGGTCCGCTGGACACCAAGGCCGCCATCTTCCACCAGGTGACCGCCCTCGACCCGGCGAGGCGGCTGACCGCGCTCACCCTGACCGCTCCCGCCGGGACGGCACGGGCGCATGTCTTCGCCCTCTCTCTGGAACAGGAGTGACGGACCCGGCGAGAGCGGCGGGGGGGCCCCCCCCCCCCCCCCCCCCCCCCCCCCCCCCACCCCAACAAAAAAACCCCCCACTAGGGAAACACCAAAAGGGAAAGAACCACCCCGCCCCA
>NZ_JBHURV010000016.1:146182-149091 GCF_042673865.1 Streptomyces sp. NPDC056987 | reverse complement strand
GCCGCCCGCCCCGGCCTACTGCCCCCCCCCGTCGACGCCCATCGCCGTCGCGCCCCCGCCCGCGGGGCGCCCCCCCCCCGCCCCCCGGGCCGCCCCGCCGCCGTTCTCACACCAACTGATAGCCGCGCATGTTCGTCAGCAGCATGTGGCAGTCCCGCAGCGAGTCCGACGTGTCGCCGAGCGAGCGGTAGATGCCCCACTTGGGCCGCACCCGCTCGGCGAGGAAGGTGTCGACGCCGGTCTTCTGCGCGTCGATCAGCGTGGTGCCGCCCTTGCGGAGGATCCACCGTACGGTGCCGCTCGTACCGTTGCCGATCTTGAGCTGGAAGTCCACGTCGACCCATGAGTTGTGCAGGGGCGTGAGGGCGGTGCGGCCGACGAGGATGTCCTGTTCGAAGATCTTCAGCTCGATGGTCTGCGCGCCGTCGACCCGCCGCAGCGACTGCACGATGATCGGCGCGGACCCGGTGCCGGGCTGCTTCATCTGCATGATGTGGGTGAAGGTGGTGGTCGCCCGCAGGGTGCTCGGGATGTACATCGAGTACGTCACCCGCCAGCTCTCGCCCTGCTTCCACTGGAGGTACGAGCCGCCGGCCGGGCTGCGCATCCCGGTGACCTCGTGGCGCTGCCGGTCGGTGGAGGTGTCCCGGTCGACCATGTGCATGTTGAAGCGGTAGTTGTCACCCTCGGCGAAGATGTGCGGCGAGGCGGAGGTGTGGGAGTCCGCGCGGTCGTCCTCGATCGACTCGAAGGCGGCCAGCTTGTCGGTACGCGCCGAGGGCGCCCAGCGCTGCTGCCAGGAGGCCGCGGCGGCCGGCCCGGCGAGCTGCGGCAGCCCGGCGGCGACGGCGCCGCCGATGGCCGCGCCCAGCAGCGTGCGCCGGGACGGAACTAAGGGGCGGTTGCCCGGAACGGGCCGTGGGGAGTCTGTCATCGCGATTCACCTTGTCGTCTCGTCGGCAGGCCGTGGCTGAGGCGGCGCTGGGCGGTGTGCAGGTTGCGCGGGGTGACGGCGGGGGTCCCGTAGGCGTCGAGGCGCGCGTGCAGGGGCCCCTGGAAGTCGGGCGTGTCGATCTGGCCGAACGGGGTCACCTCGGAGATCCCCACGGTGGCGCTGTACGGGGCCACGTCGTCGATCCGTACGCACCCCGCCCGGCCGTTGGTGACGGTCACGTTCCAGTGCGTGAAGCGCGCGCCGTACAGGGGACCGGCGTTGGCGTCACCGCCGTGCTTCCCGTCGTTGTGCAGGGTGATCTCGGTGCGTACGTTGGCGAACGGCAGGCCCCGGTGGGTGTCGAAGGTGCCGGTGGCCATGCGGCCGCGCGACCAGACGTTGTAACTCGACAGACCCTCGACGTTGATGCCGTGCACCTGCGTCCCGGCGGGCGGCGGAGCGGCGGGCCGCTCGACGGAGAAGTCCTCGACCAGGTTGTCGTGGGAGCCCTCGCGGCACGCGTACGGGTGGTGGCTGCCCCGCCCGGAGACGCGGGTCCGGCGCAGGGTGACGGCCTTGGCGGCGACGAAGAGGAAGCCGTTGTCGGCGTTGACGACATGGACGTCGTCGGCCCAGCAGTCCCAGGCGCACTGCATGGCCAGGCCGTTGTACCCGGTGTCGAGGAGATGCGGGGACTGTGTCGTCTCCCGCATCTCGATGGTGAGGCCCTCGACCCCGGACCCGGTGACGGGGGCGACCAGCGTGGTGAACCGCGGGGCCCACTCCGGGCGCGCGTCCAGCGGCAGCGGCCGGTCGAGGGTGACCCGGCGGCCCCGCACGGCGGTGATCCGCACCGGCCACTCGTACGGGGCGTAGCTCAGCAGTTTGGTCTTGTCGGACCAGTCGTACGTGGCGGTGCCCTCGACGTCGCCGCACATGTGGGCGAGCAGGCCGTGCCCGGCGTCGTCCGAGAGCTGGAGCAGCACGCGGTCGCCGGGGCGCAGCGCGGCCGGGGCGTCCACGGTGACGGTGAGGTCGCCCCGGCGGGCGGGCGAGGTGACGCGGGCGAGGGTGCGCCACTGGTCGCGCCGGTTGCCCGTCCACCCCTCGAACGGCCACTCCCGGGCCTTGATCGCCCCGGTCAGTGCCCGGAGCCGGTCGCGCGGGCACACCCACACCAGCCCGCCGGCCCAGGACCAGGACGACTTGTCGCCGCCGTACCGGCTGCCGTAGGGGCCGATGATGTCGGTGAGCGAGCGGGTGGCGTACAGCGTGGTGGCGCCGCTGCCCGCGCCGCGCAGGGTGACGTTGCTGTGGCCGATCCGGATGATGTCGTCGATCCGGTACCGGCCGGGCGGGAGCCGGACCGTGCCGCCGCCGCGCTCGCCGGTCTCGGCGATGGCCCGGTTGATCGCGGGCGCGGCGTCGGCCGAACCGTCGGGACGGGCGCCGTACCGCACCACGTCGGCGCGGACGGGGCGGCGCGGGAAGGCGGTGGAGCCGCCGGCGTAGCCGGCCCGGCCGATGAACGGGATCTGAGGATGTGTACGGGGCGAGGCCCGGAACTCCTCCCAGAGGGAGGCGCCGGGGCGGTGTCCGGTGGCGGTGTCCGGAGCGCGTTCGCCATGCGCCATACCGGTGAGGGCGACCGAGGTCGCGGTGGCTGTGGTGGCCTGGAGCAGACTTCTTCGGCTGATCACCATGCATGCGCCTTTCGGGGCAGCTTTCATGTATATGAATGGCGTTCAGATGTGCATCCCTGGGGGAGAGTGCCACGGGCCCGCGAAGCAGGGAAGAGGTCGCCCGCAAGATTTTCCCGGGCGAAGGCTAGTGCGGAGACCGTCGCGGTGGTGCGCCCGGGCGTGGGGGGGGGGCGGCCGCGCGCGGGGGCCGGGGGGCGGGGGGGGCGCGGAGGGGGGGGGGGGTGAGGTGGGGGTGAGGGGGAGGGGGGGGCGGGGGGGGGGGGAGGGGGCCC
>NZ_JBHURV010000016.1:87397-146172 GCF_042673865.1 Streptomyces sp. NPDC056987 | reverse complement strand
CTCCCCCCTTTTGTTGCGGGGGGGGGTGGGTGGGGGGGGGGCGGGGGGGGGGGGGGGCGCGGCGCCGCCCCCCGCCGCGGGCGGGGGCGGCCGGGCCCCCCCCCCCCCACGACTGATGGTACGTCAGATGAGGTACGTCAGGTCATCGCGCGGGACCGGGGTGTCACATCGGCCGCAGCCAGACCGTCGCCAGCGGCGGCAGTGTGAGCTGGATGCTCGTCGGCCTGCCGTGCGCGGCCACCGACTCCGGCTTCAGCGGCTCCGGGTTGCGGATGTCGCCGCCGCCGTACCGTGCCTCGTCGGTGCTGAGGACCTCCGTCCAGGCCGTGAACTCCTCGGGCACGCCGAGCCGGTACTGGTGGCGCACCACCGGCGAGAAGTGCGAGACCGCCAGCAGCGGCGCGCCCTGGGCGTCGAAGCGCAGGAAGGCGAAGACGTTGTCCTCGCCCGCGTCGCCGTCCACCCAGGCGAACCCCTCCGGGACGGTGTCCCGCTGCCAGAGCGCCGGCGTCTCGCCGTACACCGTGTTGAGTTCCCGGACCAGGTCGCGCACGCCCCGGTGGTCGGGCTCGGCCTCGTACGACGGGTCCAGCAGCCACCAGTCCGGTCCGTGGCCCTCCGACCACTCCGCGCCCTGTGCGAACTCCTGTCCCATGAAGAGGAGTTGCTTGCCCGGATGGGCCCACATGAAGCCGAGGTACGCCCGCTCGTTCGCGCGCTGCTGCCACCAGTCGCCGGGCATCTTCGCCACCAGCGCGCGCTTGCCGTGCACGACCTCGTCGTGCGAGATCGGCAGGACGTAGTTCTCGCTGTACGCGTACACCATGGAGAAGGTCATCTCCCCGTGGTGGTACTTGCGGTGCACCGGCTCCTTCGAGACGTAGCCCAGCGAGTCGTGCATCCACCCCATGTTCCACTTCAGCCCGAACCCCAGCCCGCCGAGCCCGTCGGGGCCCACCTGGTCGGTGGCGCGGGTGACACCGTTCCAGGCGGTGGACTCCTCGGCGATCGTCACGACGCCGGGACAGCGGCGGTAGACCGTCGCGTTCATCTCCTGAAGGAACGCCACCGCGTCCAGGTTCTCCCGCCCGCCGTGCTCGTTGGGGGACCACTGGCCCTCCTCGCGCGAGTAGTCGAGGTAGAGCATCGAGGCGACCGCGTCCACGCGCAGCCCGTCGATGTGGAACTCCTCGCACCAGTAGACGGCGTTGGCGACCAGGAAGTTACGGACCTCCGTGCGCCCGTAGTCGAACTCCAGCGTCCCCCAGTCCGGGTGCTCGGCCCGCTGCGGATCCGCGTGCTCGTACAGCGGCCGGCCGTCGAAGCACGCCAGCGCCCACTCGTCCTTCGGGAAGTGGGCGGGCACCCAGTCGACGAGCACCCCGATGCCCGCCCGGTGCAGGGCGTCCACCAGGTACCGGAAGTCGTCGGGAGTCCCCATGCGGGACGTCGGCGCGTAGAACCCGGTGACCTGATACCCCCACGAGCCGCCGAAGGGATGCTCGGCCACCGGCATCAGTTCGACGTGCGTGAAGCCAAGATCCTTGACGTACGCGGGAAGCTGAGCGGCCAACTGACGATACGTCAGCCCCGGTCGCCAAGAGGCGAGATGCACCTCGTAGACGGAGAACGGCGCCTCGTGCACCGGACGTTCGCCGCGCCGCGCCAGCCACTCCGCGTCCCGCCACACATGGTGGGACTCGGTGACGATCGAGGCCGTCGCGGGCGGCACCTCCGTACGCCGGGCCATCGGGTCGGCCCGCAGGGTGTGCGAGCCGTCGGGGCGGGCGATGTCGAACTTGTAGAGCGCGCCCTCGCCGATCCCCGGCACGAACAGCTCCCACACCCCCGAGGAGCCGAGCGAGCGCATGGGCAGACTCGTACCGTCCCAGTAGTTGAAGTCACCGGCGATCCGCACCCCGCGCGCGTTCGGCGCCCAGAGCGTGAACCGGGTCCCGGTCACCCCCTGGTGGGTCATCGTCCGGGCGCCGAGCGCCTGCCACAGCTCCTCGTGCCGGCCCTCGCGGATCAGATGCAGATCGAGATCCCCGAGCGCGGGCAGGAAGCGGTACGGGTCCCCCACCTCCAGCTCGTCCGGCTCGGCCGCGGAGTCACCGCTGTCGTTGCCCTCGGCCTCCTCGCCGTACCGGACGAGCAGCGTGTACGCGGGCACCGCGCGCAGCGGCAGGACGCCGGAGAAGAAGCCGTCCCCGTCGCTTCTCAGCTCCGCCCGCAGATCCGGCGCGCATACGGTGACGGCCCGCGCGTACGGCCGCAGCACCCGGAACGCCACCCCGTCCGGCACGGGGTGCGCCCCCAGCAGCCCGTGCGGATCGTGGTGGGTCCCGCTGAGCAGCCGGTCCCGGTCGCCCGCGTCCAGCGGCGGCGCGACCCGCACCCGGGGCGCGGACGTCGCGGGAGCCGCGGCGGGTGCGGGTGCCGTCGCGGGGGCCGGGATCGGGAGGGCGGCGGCCGGTGACGCGGCCTTCGGCTTGGTCTTCGGGGTGGTCTTGGGCTTCGGCTTCGACGCGGACTTGGACGCGGACTTCGAAGCGGACTTGGACGCGGACTTGGACGCGGACTTGGACGCGGACTTGGACGCGGACTTCGACGTGGGCTTGGGAGTCCGGCCGGACGAACGGTCGGACGGCGTGCGGGCGGTCACGGGGGCTGCCTCCTCGAAGGGGCTTCGTTGTCGAACGGAGGGGGGAGGGGGAGGGGGAGGGGAGAAGCAGGGAGGGGGAGAACGGCGGCGGCGCGGGTCAGGTGCCCGCGGCGAGCCGGCGGATCGCCGCCATCGGGACCGGGAGCCAGTCGGGGCGGTGCCTCGCCTCGTACAGGACCTCGTACACCGCCTTGTCCGTCTCGTACGCGCGCAGCAGCTCGGGCTCCGTGCGCGGATCGGTGCCCGAGGCGGCGGCGTACCCCTCGCAGTACGCCGCGCGGCAGCGCGCCGCCCAGTCGGGGCGCCACGGCTCGTGCTGGCGCGCCGCGTAGTCGAAGGACCTGAGCATGCCCGCGACATCGCGGACCGGCGGCTGCGGCCGGCGCCGTTCGGCGAGCGGCCTGGCGGGTTCGCCCTCGAAGTCGATGACCGACCAGCGGCCGTCCGGGGTCCGCAGGGCCTGGCCGAGATGGAGGTCGCCGTGCACCCGTTGCGCGGACCTGCCGCGCCCCGCCCCGGCCGGCCCGGCGAGCGCGTCGAACGCGGCACGCAGCCCGGGGACGTACGGCAGCAGCGCGGGCACCGCGCGCGCCGCCGCCTCCAGCCGTTCGGTCATCCCCTCGGCGAGGTGCGCGGTCTGCCGGCGGCCCAGCGTCACCGTCGGCAGCGCGGCGGCGAGCGCGGTGTGCACCTCGGCGGTGGCCCGGCCCAGCGCCCGCGCCTCCGCGGTGAACTCCCGGTCCTCGGTGAGCGCCGCCAGCGCCAGGCGCCAGCCGTCCAGGGAGTCGCGCAGATACGGCTGGAGCACGCCGAGCGTCAGGGTCTCGCCGCCGGCCGGCCGGCCGCCGCCCGACGGGTCGGCCGCCTCGATCCAGCCGACCGGCGCGGGCACCCGCTCGCACCCCTCGGCGGCCAGGGCGAGCGGCAGCTCCAGATCCGGATGGGGGCCGGGGAAGACCCGGCGCAGGATCTTCAGGATGTACGCGTCCGAGCCGCCGCCCGAGCCACCGTCCACGGCGGTTCCGTACACCAGCGACGAGTTGGACTGTTCGGCGTCGAGCAGCCGGCCCGTGAGCCCGGCCGGGAGGGGCGCCGCGCGGCAGAACCGCAGCGGCCCGCGCGCGCCCGGGGTGCGCAGCCGCTCCAGCAGCAGGTCGGCGACGCGCGGGTCGTGGAGGCCCTCGTAGACGGTGCGGCCGGCCAGCGGCCCCTGCTCCACCTGGCCGATCGCGGCGGTGGCGAGGGAGGCGGGCAGTGAGTGCCGCACGCCGAGGAGGAGCTGGTAGCAGTCCTGGTAACGGCCGGCCGCCGGGGCCGGGCTCGCGGCGCCGTGCTGCTCGACCCGTACGAGCAGATGGAGCAGTCCAGGGCCGCCGGCGCCCAGCGCCCGCAGCTCCGTGACGGCGACCGGCACGAAGCCGGTGATGGGCCGGCCCTTGCCCGCGAACCAGCGCCGGCGGGGCAGCCATTCCTGGAGGAGCGGCGCGAGCGAGCCGACCAGCGTGCGCGCCTCGGCGTCGGAGAGAGCGGGAGCGGATGCCTGGGCCCCGGACGGCGGGGACAGGGCGCTCCTGAGCCGGGGGACGCCGTGGTCGGGTCGGGCGTCCTGGGCCGGGGAGGTGACGGGGTCCTGCGGAGGGTGGCTTCGGTCAGCGAGACCCGGAGTAATCCGGGCGGATGCCGCCTTCGACATGGCATCGCGTCCTTTCCCCGGGCACACCACAGGATGCGCAGAGTGTCCCGGATTGCGGCAATGGCTGTCCGGCTGTGCGGGACGTGTCGGGTGAGGATGATCCGTACGGATCGATTCCGTACGAACTCGATACGAATTTGATCGAATCGATCGAACTGGATGTGGAGGAGAGTGCCCCGTGCGAGGCGGTGGAAACCGCCCCGCACCACGACACGCGTTAACACCGTGTCACAACGGCCCTCCGGGCAGGAGGGGATACGCGGCTCACGCCGGAGGCGCGGCGGCGGCGTCCTTCCGCAGTCTGAACCAGTAGAAGCCGTGGCCCGCCAGGGTCAGCAGATACGGCCATTCGCCGATCGCGGGGAACCGCACCCCGCCGATCAGCTCCACCGGGTGCCGGCCGCTGAACGTCTTCAGGTCCAGCTCCGTCGGCTGTGCGAAACGCGAGAAGTTGTGGACGCACAGCACCAGGTCGTCGCCCTCGCCCTCCTGGGAGGGCGCCTCGCGCAGGAAGGCCAGCACCGCCGGGTTGGACGACGGCAGCTCCGTGTACGAGCCGAGCCCGAAGGCCGGGTTCTGCTTCCGGATCTCGATCATCCGCCGGGTCCAGTGCAGGAGCGAGGACGGCGACGCCATCGCCGCCTCCACGTTGGTGACCTGGTAGCCGTAGACCGGGTCCATGATCGTCGGCAGATAGAGCCGCCCGGGGTCGCTGGACGAGAAGCCCGCGTTCCGGTCCGGGGTCCACTGCATCGGCGTCCGTACGGCGTCCCGGTCGCCCAGCCAGATGTTGTCGCCCATCCCGATCTCGTCCCCGTAATAGAGGATCGGGGAGCCGGGCAGCGACAGCAGCAGCGCCGTGAACAGCTCGATCTGGTTGCGGTCGTTGTCCAGCAGCGGGGCGAGCCGGCGCCGGATGCCGATGTTGGCGCGCATCCGCGGATCCTTGGCGTACTCCGCGTACATGTAGTCGCGCTCTTCGTCCGTGACCATTTCGAGGGTCAGCTCGTCATGGTTGCGCAGGAAGATGCCCCACTGGCAGCTGCTCGGGATCGCCGGGGTCTTCGCCAGGATTTCCGAGACCGGGTAGCGGGACTCGCGCCGTACGGCCATGAAGATCCGCGGCATCACGGGGAAGTGGAACGCCATGTGGCATTCGTCGCCCCCCTTCGCGTAGTCGCCGAAGTAGTCGACGACGTCCTCCGGCCACTGGTTGGCCTCGGCGAGGATCACGGTGTCGGGGTAGTTCGCGTCGATCTCCGCCCGTACCCGCTTCAGGAACTCGTGGGTGGCCGGCAGGTTCTCGCAGTTGGTGTTCTCCTCCTGGTACAGGTACGGCACGGCGTCGAGCCGGAAGCCGTCGATGCCCAGGTCCAGCCAGAAGCGCAGCGCGGAGACGATCTCCTCCTGCACCTTCGGGTTCTCGTAGTTGAGATCGGGCTGGTGGGAGAAGAAGCGGTGCCAGTAGTACTGCTTGCGCACCGGGTCGAAGGTCCAGTTCGACGTCTCCGTGTCGACGAAGATGATCCGCGCGTCCTGGAACGCCTTGTCGTCGTCGGCCCAGACGTAGTAGTCGCCGTACGGACCCTCGGGGTCCTTGCGGGACTCCTGGAACCAGTCGTGCTGATCGCTCGTGTGGTTCATGACGAAGTCGATGATCACGCGCATGCCGCGCTGGTGCGCGGCGTCGACGAACTCCACGAAGTCGGCGAGGTCGCCGAACTCGGGGAGGACCGCCGTGTAGTCGGAGACGTCGTAGCCCCCGTCGCGCAGCGGCGACTTGAAGAACGGCGGCAGCCAGAGGCAGTCGACCCCGAGCCATTGCAGATAGTCCAGCTTGGCGGTGATTCCCTTGAGATCACCGATGCCGTCGCCGTTGCTGTCCTGGAACGAACGCACCAGGACCTCGTAGAAGACGGCGCGCTTGAACCAGTCGGGATCGCGGTCCTTGGCCGGGGTGTCCTCGAACGTGTCGTGGACCGGCTCGTTGACGATCATGATGTGGGTGACCCTCCGATCGGCGGGGACGGTCGCAGCACCACGATGTGCGCGGGCGTGACGCCCGGCTCCAGGCGCACATAGAAGGAGCTGCCCCAGTGATAGGTCTCGCCGGTGAGCTCGTCGCGCACCGGCACGGTCTCGTGACCCTCCATCGATGCGAGGCCGAGCCGTGCCCTGTCCAACGAGACCGTCGCCTCCTGGGTGTGGTGGGGGTCGAGGTTGACGACCACCAGAACGATGTCCGTACCCGACCTCTTGCTGTACGCGATGACCGCGTCGTTGTCGGCGTGGTGGAAGTGGATGTCGCGGAGTTGCTGGAGGGCGGGGTGGCGCCGTCTGATCCGGTTGAGTGACGTGATCAGCGGTGCGATCGTCCGGCCCTCACGCTCGGCCGCCTCCCAGTCACGGGGCCTGAGCTGGTACTTCTCCGAGTCGAGGTACTCCTCGCTGCCCGCTTTGAGCGGTGTGTTCTCGCAGAGCTCGTACCCCGCGTACACCCCCCAGGTAGGCGCCATCGTCGCCGCGAGCACCGCCCGCGCCTCGAAGGCGGGGCGGCCGCCCTCCTGGAGGTAGGCGTGCAGGATGTCCGGTGTGTTGACGAAGAAGTTGGGCCGCATGGACCAGGCCGACTCACCCGACAGCTCCGTCAGGTACTCCGTCAGCTCCTGCTTGCTGTTACGCCACGTGAAGTACGTGTACGACTGCTGGAAGCCGACCGCGCCGAGCGTCCGCATCATGGCGGGCCGGGTGAACGCCTCCGCCAGGAAGATGACGTCCGGGTCCGTCCGGTTGATGTTCGCGATGACCTTCTCCCAGAAGAGCACCGGCTTCGTGTGCGGATTGTCGACGCGGAAGATGCGGACACCGTGCGCCATCCAGTACCGCAGGACACGGGTGGTCTCCCGGACCAGCCCGCGCAGATCGCTGTCGAAGGCGATCGGATAGATGTCCTGGTACTTCTTCGGCGGGTTCTCCGCGTACGCGACGGAGCCGTCCGCGCGGTGGTGGAACCACTCCGGGTGCTTCTCGACCCACGGGTGGTCCGGTGAGCACTGGAGCGCGAAGTCGAGCGCGATCTCCATCCGCAGGGTGCGGGCCGTCTCCACGAAGTGGTCGAAGTCCTCGATCGTCCCCAGGGCCGGGTGGATCTCGTCGTGGCCGCCCTCGGCCGAGCCGATCGCCCACGGCACCCCGACATCCTCGGGGCCGGGCGTGAGGCTGTTGTTGGGGCCCTTGCGGAAGGTGGTGCCGATGGGGTGGATCGGCGGCAGGTAGACGACGTCGAACCCCATCGCGGCCACGGCGGGCAGCCGCTCGGCCGCCGTCCTGAAGGTGCCGCTCACCGGCGGCTCGCCCTGCCGGACCACCGCGCCCTCGGAGCGCGGGAACAGCTCGTACCACGATCCGTACAGCGCGCGGCGGCGCTCGACGAGCAGCGGCACCGGGCGTGAAGCGCTGACCAGTTCGCGCAGCGGATGGCGGTCGAGGGCCGCGGTGGCCTCGGGGGCGAGCGCGGCGGCGAGCCGGGCCGCGGCGGGCAGCGCGGTGTCCCGCAGGGTGTCGGCGGCGGCGAGCACCGCCTCCCGGCCGTCGCGCTTGGGCACCCCGGCGGCGGCGCGCTCGTACAGCTCGGCGCCTTCCGCGAGGACGAGGGGGATGTCGGTGGCACCGGCCGGAATCTTGATGCCGGCGGCGTGGCGCCAGGTCGCGACGGGGTCGCTCCACGCCTCGACCGTATACGTCCACCGGCCTTCCCCGGTGGGGGTGACCTCCGCGCCCCACCGGTCGGTGCCGGGGGCGAGTTCACACATCGGGGTCCACGGGCCGGGGCGTCCGCCCGGGTCCACGAGAACGACATTGGCGGCGACGGCGTCATGGCCTTCGCGGAAGACGGTCGCGGTGACCTGGAAGGATTCACCGACCACCGCCTTCGCGGGGCGTCTTCCGCAGTCGACGAGCGGGCGTACGTCCAGGACGGGAATGCGTCCGATCAGCGGTTTCACTGGATCACCTGAGGGCTGTGCGGGCTTGACAGGCAGGGCGGGTGAAGCGGGTGAAGCGGGTATCGCGAGTGGAGCGGCTGCAGTGCCGTGACGAGAGAAGGTGTGCGAGCTTTGTGTGGTTTTAATGCTCTTTGTAGCTGCTCTGTGGGCGACTGCGAGGCTGCGAGCATGGCCGCTCCTGTCCGCGTTCACTCGAATAGCGCTGGAAATCGGGACGAGACGCGCTCGTGTGCGGTAGGTACCGCTGGAGCCTTCCCACTCGTTTCGGGGCGGTAATCCAGTGGTGTGTTAACTCCTCCTACTCCGGCCGGATCGGGACATGCATGCCGTGAGGGGGTGGGTTTCGGCCGATAAGGACGGTGCCGCGTGTCGCGGCACCGGACCGCTCCGGTGTCCCGGCGCCGATGTCCCCACCACGTCCCGGATATCACCGACGGGACAACCGGGGAAACCACCGGGGAGGGAGCGAATGGAGTGCATTCGCGGCCACGTGTGCGCCGTGGTCCCGCGCGGCGGGGTAGGGCTACCTTCGAGGAGAGGCGGACGCACCCTGCGGTGTGTCCGCTGCGGCTCTTCTGACGTCCGGCTGTCCGACCCCCCGGTTGCGAAGGTGGAACACGTGAAGGCAATCCGTCGGTTCACCGTCCGCCCCGTCCTGCCAGAACCGCTCCAACCCCTCAGTGACCTCGCCCGCAATCTGCGCTGGTCATGGCGGACGGAGACCCGCGAACTCTTCGAGTCCGTCGATCCCGCCGGGTGGCGTGCCGCGGGCGCCGACCCCGTACGGATGCTGGGTGGCGTCTCCGCCGCGCGCCTCGCGGAGCTGGCGGCCGACGGTGCTTTCCTCGACCGGCTCACCGCCGCCGCCGCCGATCTCGACACCTATCTGCGCGGTCCCCGCTGGTACCAGGAGCGTGCCGTCGGCGTGGGGGAGACCGGCGGGGAAGGGGGCGTACGCGGGAGCGCGGGCGGGTCCGCCGAACTGCCCGCCGCCATTGGCTACTTCTCGCCGGAGTTCGGGGTCACGGCCGCGCTGCCGCAGTACTCCGGCGGCCTCGGCATCCTCGCCGGCGACCACCTCAAGGCCGCCAGCGATCTCGGCGTACCGCTCATCGGCGTCGGACTGCTCTACCGGCACGGCTACTTCCGCCAGTCGCTCTCACGGGACGGCTGGCAGCAGGAGCAGTACCCCGTCCTCGACCCCAACGAGCTGCCGCTGACCCTGCTGCGCGAGGCGGACGGCACCGCCGCGCGGGTCACCCTCGCCCTGCCGGGCCACCGCACGCTGCGCGCCTGCGTCTGGCAGGCCCAGGTCGGCCGCGTCCCGCTGCTGCTGCTCGACTCGGACGTCGAGGAGAACGGCCCCGGCGAACGCGAGGTCACCGACCGGCTCTACGGCGGCGGCAGCGAGCACCGCCTCCTCCAGGAGATGCTGCTCGGCATCGGCGGCGTCCGCGCGCTCCGTACCTACTGCCGGCTCACCGGCCACCCCGCGCCCGAGGTGTTCCACACCAACGAGGGGCACGCCGGCTTCCTCGGCCTGGAACGCATCCGCGAACTCGTCAGCACCCCGGCCGAGGCCCTGTCCGGCACCGGAGCCCCCGGTTCCGGTACGGGCATGGGGTTCGAGGCCGCGCTGGAGGCCGTCCGCGCCGGCACGGTCTTCACCACGCACACCCCCGTCCCGGCCGGCATCGACCGCTTCGACCGCGACCTGGTCGCCCGCCACTTCGGCGACGACGGCGAACTGCCCGGCGTACCCGTGGAACGGGTACTCGGCCTCGGCACGGAGAGCTACCCCGGCGGCGAACCGAACCTGTTCAACATGGCGGTCATGGGGCTGCGGCTCGCCCAGCGCGCCAACGGGGTCTCCACCCTGCACGGGGCCGTCAGCCGGGAGATGTTCGCCGGGCTCTGGCCGGGCTTCGACCCGGCGGAGGTGCCCATCACCTCCGTGACCAACGGGGTGCACGCACCGACCTGGACCGCCCCCGAGATCACCCGCCTCGGCACCCGACGGGACGGCGCCGACCACCCCGGCACCGCGGACCTCCCCGACTTCACCGGGACCCCGGACGCCGACCTCTGGGACGTACGCCGGGCGCTGCGCGCCCGGCTCGTCGCCGAGGTACGCGAACGGCTCCGCGCCTCCTGGCGGCTGCGCGGCGCCGAGGACGCCGAACTGGGCTGGATCGACGGCGTCCTCGACCCGGACGTCCTGACCATCGGCTTCGCCCGCCGCGTCCCCTCGTACAAACGCCTCACGCTCATGCTGCGCGACCGGGACCGCCTCACGGAGCTGCTGCTCCACCCCGAGCGGCCGGTCCAGATCGTCGTCGCGGGGAAGGCGCATCCGGCGGACGACAGCGGGAAGCGGCTGGTGCGCGAACTGGTGCGGTTCTCCGACGACCCGCGCGTACGGCACCGCATCGTCTTCCTGCCCGACTACGGCATGGGCATGGCGCAGAAGCTCTACCCCGGCTGCGACGTCTGGCTCAACAACCCGCTGCGCCCGCTGGAGGCGTGCGGCACCAGCGGAATGAAGGCCGCGCTCAACGGCTGCCTCAACCTGTCGGTGCTGGACGGCTGGTGGGACGAGTGGTTCGAGCCCGACTTCGGCTGGGCGATCCCCACGGCCGACGCCGCGAGCGCCGACGAGAACCGCCGGGACGACCTGGAGGCGAACGCCCTCTACGAACTCATCGAGGACCGTGTCGCGCCCCGGTTCTACGACCGGGGCGAGGGCGGTGCCGACGGACTGCCGGGCCGCTGGATCGAGATGGTCCGCCGCACCCTGGTCACCCTGGGGCCGAAGGTGCTCGCGGGACGCATGGTGCGGGAGTACGTGGAGCGGCTCTACGCCCCGGCCGCCCGCGCCCACCGCGCGCTCGACGGCGGTACGGCGGCGGAGCTGGCCGCCTGGAAGTACCGGACGCGCACGCTCTGGCCGTACGTCTCCGTCGACCACGTGGAGGCGGTGGCGGCCACCGGCGCCGGGGGCAGTACCGAGCTGGGCTCCACGCTCACCCTCCGGGTGTGTGTCGGCCTCGGCGAACTGCGCCCGGACGACGTCGAGGTGCAGGCCGTCGCGGGCCGGGTCGGCACGGACGACGCGCTCGTGGACGCGCGGCCCTTCCCGCTCAAACCGGCGGGCGGCCCCGACCTGGAGGGCCGCTGGGTGTACGAGGGCCCGCTCGCCCTGGACCGTACGGGCCCCTACGGCTACACCGTCCGCGTCCTGCCCGCGCACCCGCTGCTGGCCACCAGCGCGGACCTCGGGCTGGTGGCCCTGCCGACGGAGGCGACGGGGGAGGGCGCGGGGGTGCTGATGCGCTGAGCCGCACGGGGGAGCCGCGACTGCGGAGCCGCCGGGCCGGAACGCCGGTTCAGGAGAGCGAGCCGGGGTCCGTGTTGGCGCCGCACAGCACCACGCACACCCGCTCCCCGGGGGCGGGCCGGTAGCCGTACCGTCCCTCCTCCGGGGCGTGCGTGAGCGCGGCCAGCGCCGTCGACGCCGCGTGCTCCACCGCGATCCGGTGGCCGTCCCACAGGGACTGCCGGGCCGCCGTGATCGCGGAGTCCGGTACGAGGACCGAACGCACCCCGTCCCGCCCGGCGGTGGACAGGGCCATCGCCGAGGCACGGGACGCGCCCAGGGAGTCGGCGGCGACCGAGTCGACCGGCACGTCCACTACACGGCCCGCCTCCAGCGCCGCGTTCAGGGCCCGGCAGTGCTCGGGCTCGACCGCCACGACCCGCACGCCGTGGTGCAGCGCGGCGGTGGCGACGCCCGTGAACAGCCCGCCGCCGCCCACGGACACCACCACCGTGTCCAGCTCGGGCAGCCGGGCGTGGATCTCCTCCATCAGGGTGCCCGCGCCGGCCGCGATCAGCGGATGGTCGTACGCGTGCGAGGCGAGCGCGCCGCTCGTGGCGGCGAACTCCTCGCACGCCGCGAGCGCCTCGCCGTACGTGGCCCCGGTCAGCCGCACGTCGGCGCCGTACGACCGGAGCCGGCCGACCTTCACCGGCGGGGCCGACTCCGGCAGGAAGACCGTCGCCCGTACGCCCTGCTGCCGCGCCGCCCACGCGCAGGCGAGCCCGGCGTTGCCGCCCGAGGCGATGGTCACGCCCGCGGCCGGCAGGGTGCCGGAGGCGCGGTGGGCGCGGAGGAAGTTCTGCGCGCCACGGGCCTTGAAGCTGCCGGTGTACTGGAGGTACTCCAGCGCCAGCCAGATCTCCGCACCGCCTTCGGACACCGGGTCCGCCGGGGCCAGGGCCACGGGGCGGACGTGCCCGGCGACGCGGTCCGCCGCCTGCTTGACGTCGTCGTAGGTGATTCCGGGCATGTGCTGGCTCCTGCCGGTGGGGCGCGAGGTTCCGGCCCCCGGGGCTCTTGGAACGGGGGCCGAGGGGACCGGTGGATGGTCCGATACGGTGTACCGTACGCTGGCTCCCATGCCCAGGCAATCCGCTTCCCTCGACGCCGCCACCCCGGAGCGCATCGCCGCCACCGCGCTGGCGATGATCGACACGGACGGCCCCGGCGCGCTGAGCTTCCGCACGCTCGCCGCCCGCCTCGGTGTCGCCCACGCCACCGTCCAGCGCCGCTGCGCCGACCTCGCCGGGCTGCTCGACCTCTGCGCGGACCATCTCGCCGGGGACCTCCCCGCCATCCCGCCGGACACCGGCTGGGCCGAGGCGACCGAGACCCGCTTCCGGGCGCTGTACGCGACGCTGACCGCGCACCCCGGGCTGCTCGCGCTGCGCGGCAGCCGCCCGTGGCTCGGCCCCCGGCTGCTGGGCAGGCTGGTGGAGCCGCAGCTCGCCGACAGCGTCGCCGCCGGGATGACACCGGGCGAGGCGATCGCCGCGTACCGCCGGATGTATCTGCTCACTCTCGGCAGTGCCACCTTCGTCGACCACCGTGATCCCCGGGGGAGCGTGGCGGCGACCCGTACGGCACTGGCGGCGCTGGACCCCGAGGAGTTCCCGGTGCTCACCGGACATCTCCCGGAGATCCTCCCCGCGGTCGTGGACCACGAGGTCTTCTACGGCGCGCTGCGCCAGCTCGTCCGCGCCGCCGACCCGGCGACGTGAAACCGCCCGGGGCGCAGAGGCACCCCGGGCGGCTTCCGTGGAACGACGGCTCAGGAGATGAACCTTCAGGAGATGAAGTTCAGGAGCTGAACTTCAGAAGGTGAGCCTTCAGAAGGTGAGCTTGAAGCTGTTGAGCCGGCCCGTGTCCTGGGACGCGACATCCTGGACCTTCAGCGTCCAGGTGCCGTTCGCGACCTCGGACGAGGCGTTGACGTAGTACGTCTCGATCACGTCGTCCGCCGAGTCCCCGCTGCTGGAGGCCTTCAGCCGGTACGAGGTGCCGCTCGGCCCGACCAGGTCGATGACCAGGTCACCGCGCCAGGTGTGCGTGATGTTCACGTCGACCTGGAGGGTGGACGGGGCGTTGCCCGTGACGCCCGAGACGACGAGCGGCGAGGTGATCGCCGCGCCGTTGTCCGGGATGGCGACCGACGTCGTGGACTCGAAGGCCTGGCCCGTGCCGCCGCTGCCCGGACGGGGGCCGACCGCGATGCCGGCCCACGCGTTCTGCACGGCCGTGTACTCGGCGCTGGTCGTGCCGTACAGCTCACCGGCGACCGCGAGCGTGCCGGTGCGGGCCGCCGCGTAGTTCGTCGTGGAGGTGAACTTGGTGGAGAGCGCCTTGAACCAGATCTGCTCGGCCTTCTCCCGGCCGATGCCGGTCACCGGCAGCCCGTCGGAGGTCGGGGAGTTGTACGAGACCCCGTTGACCGTCTTGGCGCCGCTGCCCTCGGAGAGCAGGTAGAAGAAGTGGTTCGCCGGGCCCGAGGAGTAGTGGACGTCGACGCCGCCGATGCCGGAGTACCAGTAGTCCTTGGAGGCGCCGTCCTTGCTCGGCTGGTCCATGTAGCGGAGCGGCGTGCCGTTGCCGTTGATGTTGATCTTCTCGCCGACGAGGTAGTCGCCCGGGTCGTTCGGGTTGTCCGCGTAGAACTCGACGGCCGCGGCGAAGATGTCGGAGGTGGCCTCGTTGAGGCCGCCGGACTCACCGCTGTAGATCAGGCCGGCCGTGTTGGCCGTGACCCCGTGGGACATCTCGTGGGCGGCCACGTCGATGGAGGTCAGCGGCCGGGTGTTGCCCGAGCCGTCCCCGTACGTCATGCAGAAGCAGGAGTCCTGCCAGAAGGCGTTGACGTAGCCGCTGCTGTAGTGGACGCGGGAGTACGCGCCGACACCGTCACCGCGGATGCCGGTGCGGCCGTGCACGTTCTTGAAGTAGTCCCACGTCTCGGCCGCCCCGTACGCGGCGTCGGCGCCCGCCGTCTCCAGGTTGGCGGGCAGGCCGTTGCCCCACGTGTCGGTGGAGTTGGAGAAGAGCGTCCCGGTGCCCGACGTACCGCGGTTCAGGTTGTACGTACGGTGGTTGCCGCGGCCCCCGTCGGTGAGGTTGTACGTCGAGCCCGACGCGGTGGAGCCGAGGGTGACCTGGCCGCTGTACTGGGTGTTGCCCACGCCGTTCTTGACGGCCTGCCACTGGTACAGCTTCTTGCCGGTGGCCGCGTCGGTGACGACGTGCAGCTCGTTCGGGGTGCCGTCGTGCTGGAGGCCGCCGACGACCGTCTCGTAGGCGAGGGTGGGGGAACCCTGCGCCATCCAGACGACCTTGCGCGGCGCGCGCTCGGCCTCGGTCTTCTTCGAACCCTCCGCCACGGCGGCGCTCAGCGCCTGCTTCTCCGCGACCGGGGCCGCCACGTCGGCCTCGGTGCTGACGTTCGTGAGCGTGGACTTGGACGCCTTGCTCACGGACTGCGTCGTGCCCGCCTTCGTCTCGGCGACGACGAGGTCACCGCCGAGGACCGGCAGCCCCTGATAGGTGCGCTCGTAGCGGGTGTGCGTGGTGCCGTCGACGTCCTGGACGACATCGCGGACGACCAGCTTCTCCTGGGAGCCGAGGCCGAGTTCCCCGGCGGTCTCCGCCTTGGTCGCGTCGGCGTCGCGCAGCAGGGCGGCGCGCTGGGCGGGGGAGAGCGTGCGCGGCAGCGCACCCGGATCGGCCTTGCCCGCGACGGGGGCGGCGGGCGCGCTGTCCGGCTGCGCGGCGGCGGTGCCGGCCTGGACGCCGACGGTGAGAAGGGCTGCTGCGGCGATCAGGGCGCCGGTGGCCGTGGCGCGCCGACGGGGTCTGTGCGTGGGTCTCACGCGAACTCCTTCTGCGAGGGGGGACCGGGCGGCTCGGTGGGTCACCCGGACAGTGCACGCGGAGCTGTGTGGAGCGGGGCGGTGCGGGCGGTGCGGAGAACGGGGGAAGAGTGGCAGCAGTGACGCGCCCCTGTCAGGGGCGCGTCAAGAAGTTGGCCGGAATTCGTTCGCTGCCCGAAATTGCCTGTTCGTTAAGCGGACGTTTCACCGGTCAACACGCTTGCGGTGCCTGCGCGTCGGGACGGGCGGGGGGATGTGAACGGAACGTCAACCGGCTCCGGGCGAGACCCGCCCGGAGCCGGTTGTACTGTGGCGCGTTCTGTACTGTGCCCCCGGTCAGACCGCCGTGCTCCGCGCGGGCGGACGGGACACCGTACCGGCCCCCGCGGCGGGTGCGGATTCCGCCGGTCGCGGGGCCTGCCGGGCCCAGCGGGCCGCGAGGACCGCGCACACCATCAACTGGAGCTGGTGGTAGAGCATCAGCGGCAGGATCACCGGGCCCGCCGAGGCCCCGAACAGCACCGCCGCCATGGGCAGCCCCGTGGCGAGGCTCTTGTTCGAGCCGCAGAAGACGATGGTGATCCGGTCCTCCCGGTCGAAGCCGAGCCGCCGGGCGGCGTACGCCGTCGCCGTGAGCGCCAGCCCGAGCAGGCCCGCCACCACACCGAGGAGGCCGGCCAGCCGCGCCGGAGTGATCTGCTGCCAGATCCCCTCGGCCACGCCCAGGCTGAACGCCGTGTACACGACGAGCAGGATCGAGCCCCGGTCCAGCAGGGCGAGTCCCCTCTTGTGCCGCCCGACGAACCCGCCGATCCAGCGGCGCAGCACCTGTCCGGCGAGGAACGGCAGCAGCAGCTGGACCGCGATGGCGAGCAGCCGCTCCGCCGAGAAGGTGGCGGTGGCGCCGATCAGCCAGGCGGACAGCAGCGGCGTGGCGACCATCCCGGCGAGGCTGGAGTACGTGCCGGCGCAGATCGCGGCCGGCACATTGCCCCGGGCGGTGGAGGTGAGGGCGATCGAGGACTGGACGGTGGAGGGGACGACGCAGAGGAAGAGCAGACCGATGTGCAACTGGTCGGTGAGCAGATACGGTACGAGGCCGCCCGCGGCCACACCGAGCAGCGGGAAGAGCGCGAACGTGCCCGCGCCCACGACGAGATGGAGCTTCCACCGGCGCAGGCCGTCCAGCGCCTCCCGGGTGGAGAGCCGCGCTCCGTAGAGGAAGAAGAGCAGCCCGATGGCGAGGTCGGCGGCGCCCCCGACGGCCACGGCGGCGCGGCCGGTCGCGGGGAGCAGCGCGGCGAGCACGACCGTACCGAGGAGGGCGGCCACGTAGGGGTCGACCGCCTTCCTCAGCCGGCCCGGCCAGGACGGCGGCCGGGACTTCTGGTTCACGTCAATCACCTTCGCCGTCGTCGCCCTGCCACGGGGGGTGGCCGATCTGCGCGATCCACCCGAGCAGCGAGGGCGTGGAGTTGGCGGCCCGCGCGGGGGCCGGTGCGGGGGGCGGGGCCCCGGCCGGTGCGGGCGGCCGGGCCTGGTCGGAGGGGGACGCGGTCCCGGACTCGGGTGCGGAGGCCGGTGGTTGTGCCTGTCCCTGTCCCTGTCCTGCACCGGGTGCGGGCGCGGGCGCCGTGACCGGTGCGGGCGCCGGTGCGGGTGCGGGTGCGGTGCCGGAGGTGTCCCCGGTCCGTACGTCGATCGCGCCGCCGCCCCCGTCGTGGTCGCTGCCCGCCGTCCCCTTGCTGCTGATCAGCGTGTTGAGCGTGCGGTCGACCTCCAGCCAGGAATCGGCGTGGGAGTTGTCGATCACGACGAGCCCGACGTTCCGCCCGGCGACGGGCCCGGACTCCGACGAGTCGTCGTCATCGGCCTGCGCCCCGGCGCCCGCGCACAGGATGCTCACGCCCGCCATGGCGACGACGCCCACGGCGGAGCCGCGTGTCAGGCGGGAACCGCCGGTGGTGTTCCGGTGCCGGCCGGTGCCGGCCCGGAAAAGGTTCGACGACACGAGGTTCCGCGGCCCCGTCAGACGGAGGCGGGAACGGCCACGGAATGGCGGACGTCGTGATGTCTGCTGATGTTCTTCTCCAGCAGTTCCGTCGCGCCCTGTACTCCGATGGCGCCGGTTTCCCGGGTGTCGGGCAGCCGCCCGTCATCCATTTTCAGATCGATGAGCGCGCTGTCGATCGCGCCGTGCGCGGCGAAAAGGCACGGCGTGCTGTAGATGGCGACATCGACGCCGAGTTCCGAGAGTTCGGTGAGCGAGAGCCGCGGCGACTTTCCGCCCGCGATCTGGTTGAAGAGCAGGGGCTTGTCGCCGACGACCGAACGGATCTTCCGGATCCATTCGACGCTGCGCACCCCGTCGACGAGGACGACGTCCGCGTCGGTCTCCGCGAGGGCCTCGGCCCGCCGGATGATCTCCGCCTCCTCCGTGGCGTCCGTACGGGCCACCACGAGCAGGTCCTCCCGGCTGCGCAGCACCAGATCCAGCTTGGCCAGGTACTCCTCCAGGGGCAGGATCAGCTTGCCGTCCGCGTGCCCGCAGCGGCGGGGCCGCTTCTGGTCCTCCAGGATCACCCCGGAAGCCCCGGCGCGCTCCAGCCGCTGCACGACGTGGCAGGCGACCTCGGGGTCGACGTAACCGTCGTCGATGTCCACCAGCATGTGGTGGCGGGGGAAGGCGAGCCGCAGCCGTTCGGCGAAGGCCACCATGTCGGGCCACGCGATGTATCCGATGTCGGGAAGCCCGTAGTGCGAGGCGGCGAAGCCGAATCCCGAGACGAAGAATCCGTTGTAGTGCTGGGCCGCGATCGAGGCCGAGTACATGTCGTAAATACCGATGAGCGGTGTGGTGCGGGGCGATTGAACCGCTTCCCGCAGGGCGTTGCCGTAAAGCATGGCTCTCCTCTGTCCGGAGTGGATTCCTCGGCGGAATCCGGGACGGGGTGGGTGGGGGCTACGGGAAGAGATTTGCAGAACCCCAAGAGTTGGTAACGCGACACACCGGAGAATTTCCCGGTTTGGCAAAATTTCGATATTCGTCCTGTCCGGATCCGGTTGACCCGATCCGGTCTGTTGGGCCCTGGATTGGGTCCTGGGGCCCATGACGCGCCTGTGCCACGGCCGTTACGCTCACCCGAACGGGGGGTGGGGCGATGTGCGCCACCATGAACGGCCCTTTCACCGGGGCAGTTTGAGGTCAGACATGTCATTTTCTGGTGTCGTTCCACGGTCGGTTCCGCAACCCATGCCCAGGCAGCTCCGGCTGGCGCGGCTGCTGGTGTACGTCCTGTTCGGCGCGACGCTGCTCGGCGGGCTCGGGATCTTCCTGACCGCCGTGCTGCTCGGCGCGGTGGACGGGGTGCTGATCGGGGCGGTGGCCTGGGCCGCCGTGCCCGGGGTGGCCGGCTGGGTGCTGGCGCGGCAGGCGGGGGTCGGCGGGGTCCGGGTCTGGTGGGGGCTGATCGCGGTCCAGGTGTGGCTGATCCTCGGCGGTCTGGCCAACATCCGGGACGGGTCGGTCGCGGGCCTCACCCAACTGGTGCTGCCCATCGCGATCCTGACGCTGCTGAGCCGGGTGCGCAGCCGTGAGTGGTTCGACCTGTCGGAGCGCGAGCGGCTCGCGGACCCGCCGTTCTCGTTCGCCCACATGATCACGTGGCGGCGGGACCGCGGTCAGACGGCGATGGAGTACCTCGGTCTCGTCCTGGTCGTCGTGGCGGTCATCGGGGGCCTGGTGCTGGGGGCCGCGCAGATCGGCGGCGGTGTGCAGGCCCGTATCTGCTCGGTCCTCGACCTGTCCTGCGCCGCGGAGGGCGGCGGGGACAGCGCGATCGAGGCGGGCGGCGACCAGGGCGACCCGGGCGGCCAGGGCGACCCGGGCGGCCGGACCGGCGGTACGACGGGCGGTACGACGGGGGGTGCCACCGGCGGTACGACGGGCGGCGCCACCGGCGGCACTGGTGGTACGGGTGGGACCGGCGGCACCGGAGGGACGGGCGGCACGGGTGGGACCGGCGGCACCGGAGGGACGGAGGGCGCGGGAGGCGCGGACACCTCCGGGGGGACGGCGGACGCCCCGGGCGATGACATCCCGGGCGGCTCCGACGACGAGGCGGGCGACCCCACCGACCCGTACGAGCCCATCTTCGCGCCCGGCGAGGAGG
This sequence comes from Streptomyces sp. NPDC056987, assembly GCF_042673865.1. NCBI lineage: Bacteria > Bacillati > Actinomycetota > Actinomycetes > Kitasatosporales > Streptomycetaceae > Streptomyces > Streptomyces sp. NPDC056987. The sequence continues at coordinate 126,399 of NZ_JBHURV010000016.1, read as the reverse complement.
AGCGGCGCGAGGGGGGCGGCGACGACAAGAAGGCCGACTGCTCCGGTTTCTGGGGATGCACCTGGGACAAGCTCGGGCAGGTCGGCGAGGGCCTGTTCGTCGACGGTGTCTGGGGTGACGTCACCGACCTGTTCAACACGGTCATCCACCCGATCGACACGTTCAACGGCATCCTCGACTACGGCAAGTCGCTCGGCGACAAGTGGTCGGACGACTCCAAGGACGCCTCCGACAAGTGGGGCGACGGCGACTACCTCGGCGCGCTGGGCGACTGGACCGGCGCCACGCTCAAGACCGGCGGCACGGTCCTGGACGACATGTTCATCGGGGACGACGTACGCGAGACCTGGAACCGGGGCGAGAAGACCCAGGCCGTCACCAACGTTGCCTGGAACATCGGTTCGCTCTTCATCCCCGGCTACAACGTCGCGAAGGTCGCCGGGAAGACCAGCAAACTCGGCAAGCTGGGCAAGATCGCCCAGGCCATCGCCAAGGGTGCCGAGAAGGCCAAGGACGCCGCGGGCAAGGCGCGGAAGGCGGCGGGCCTCGGTGACGCCAAGGGCGCCCGCAAGGCGGCCGACGAGGCGCAGCAGCACGCCGACGACGCGGCGAAGCAGGTCGAGGAGAAGGGGAGTTGCAGCATCGCGCTGGGCGGCGCGCTGCGCGTCCCGTACGGCGGGGTGCCGACCGGCGGCGACAGCGGTCCTGGCGCCGGCGGCGGTCCGGCCGGGGTGGCCGGCTCCGGCACCGGGGTCCTCGCCTCGGCCCGTGCCTCCGTTCCGCTGATCGTCCTCGCGGAGGGCGGCACGAAGCGGTGCGAGGGCGCGGAGGCGGACGACGCGCGGGAGGCGCAGCGGGAGGCGGACGACGCCGACCGGGCGGCGGACGGCGCGGAACTCGTCGACGCGGCCGACCGGGCCAAGCAGACCATCAAGGACGCGAAGGACAGGCAGAAGACGCCCAAGGAGGACCGCTACACCCTCAACGAGGGCGGGATCGACAAGCTCACCGCGAAGGCCAAGGACAACCCGGATCTGCGGCGGGGCGAGTTCGGCAAGGACGAGCTGGCCGCGGCGCTGGACGACCTCTCCGAGATGCTGAACACCAAGGGCATCGAGAACCAGAGTCGCGGTTCCCTCGGTGCGACCGTCCTGAAGGCGAACGACCGTCACCAGCTGGCCGAGGCCATGGCCGAGGTCCGCGCCGCCAAGCGCGCCGCCGATCTGGAGGCCGCGCCCGGCACCAAGGTGTACGCGGCCGTCGGTGAGAAGAAGGGCCGCCAGTCGGTGAACCTCGGGGACGGCACCACCGCCGACCTCAAGGGCATCGACGACGCGGACGTCGTCTACAAGGGCAAGGACGGCAACATCCACGTCGCGGAGGTCAAGAACACCGCCAACGCCACCACCCAGGCATCCCTGCCCGCCCAGGCGGAGAGGCTCGGGAAGTGGGCGAAGCAGGACGGGGCGAACCCGCCCAGGGCGGCGCGGTACGAGATCCAGACGCAGAAGGACTGGGACAAGATCTTCGACGGCTTCCAGAAGGACAGGAAGACCGGCGAGACCCCGGAGGGCACCCCCGCGCGGACCATCGCGGACAACGGCCTCGGGGCCCGGATCGCCGGCCAGGACCTCACCCCCAAGCAGCTCAAGGACCTGGACGCCGCGTGGAACGCGAAGAGCTCGGCGGAGAAGCAGGCCGCGCGCGACTCGGGCAAGATGAAGGATCCCAAGAGCGCGATGGAATACCTGGGGGTCTCGTGACCAAGGACGACGGCGCGAAGGACGGCGGTGCGAGGAGCGACGGTGCGGGCGACGTCGCGGGCAGCGTCGTGGGCGACGCCACGCCGCTGCTGCCCGAGGCGGTGCGGGCGGTCCCGTACTCCTGGGACACCGGCTTCGGCTGGCCGCCGGAGACCCCGGAGAGCGCCGAGAACCTCGCCCTCGCCCGTGCCGTACTGGAGGCGTGTCTCCCGGCGCGGCCCCTCGCCGTGCCGGAGCCGCCCGCCGAGGTACGGGCGAAGGACCTCGGCGAGGGGGAGGAACTGCCCGACTGGGTCGAGGCGAGGAGTGTGCTGCGGGACCTCATGCCGTACGCGCGCGACGTGACCCGGGGGCGTATGGCCGAGGCGGAGGCGCGGTGCGCGCGGGCGGGCCTGGACACCACGGACTTCACGGCGCGCTGGACCCTCCGGATCTCCGCCTGGATCGCGGAGGAGGTGCTGCGGTGGTGCGGCCTGATGGTCGACGACACCACGGCGCTCACCCCCTGGGCGGTCGAGCTGGCGGAACGGTACGCGACCCGGGGCGTCGCCGCCGAACAGGCCGTGTGGCTGCTCCGGCTCACCCCCGAACTCCCGTCCGGCCAGGCGGCCCTGGCCCGCCTGGCCCGTGACGCGACCCTGCCGGCCGAGGTACGGGAACTGGCCGCCGAGGGGGTCGGGTAGCAGCCCCCGGGTCCTGACACCGGGGAACCTTTACGGTCGAGAACCGGCCGCGATGGAGGCCCGGTCACGGCGGTGTACCGGCCGCGGCGGAGGCCCGGTCACGACGGAGAACCGTTACGGCCGGTGCCGGCCGTCAGCCGCCCGCGGTGACGGCTTTCAGCTGGGCCGGCGAGTCGCGTACGAGCTCCCGGAAGTCCGCCGGGCCCGGGTGCCGAACCGTACCGTGGCCGAGGTGATCGGGCGCCACCTCGGCCTGCCGGTGGCCTCGGTCTCCCCCGACGACGCGGCCGGGCACTTCATCTGGCCGGCATCCTTCCTCTGCTCACCGCGGAGGGCTGGGTCATCGTGCGCGGCTGACCTGACAGCGAGACCTGCTGCCACGCCCACCGGGTCCACCGGTCCACCGGGCCCTGGCGGCAGGTCGCCACGGTGCGGCGACCTGCCGTGGAACGCGGAAGCCGCCCACCCGCGGGCTCTCAGGCCAGGCTGTCGCGCCACGCGCGGTGGAGGCCCGCGAAGCGGCCCGTGCCCGCGATCAGCTCGGCCGGGGGGCCGTCCTCCACGATGCGGCCGTGCTCCATCACCAGGACCCGGTCCGCGATCTCGACCGTGGAGAGGCGGTGCGCGATGACCACCGCGGTACGCCCGTGCAGCACCGTGTCCATCGCGCGCTGCACGGCACGCTCGCCCGGGATGTCCAGCGAGCTGGTCGCCTCGTCCAGGATCAGCACCGCCGGGTCCGCGAGCAGCGCGCGGGCGAACGCGACCAACTGGCGCTGGCCCGCCGAGATCCGGCCGCCCCGTTTCCGTACGTCCGTGTCGTAGCCGTCCGGCAGACCGCTGATGAAGTCGTCCGCGCCGATCGCCTTGGCGGCCGCCTCGATCTCGGCGCGGCCCGCGTCCGGGCGGCCGATGGCGATGTTCTCCGCGACCGTGCCGGAGAAGAGGAACGCCTCCTGGGTCACCATCACCACCCCGCGCCGCAGCTCGGGCGTGTCCAGCTCGCGCAGGTCGACGCCGTCCAGCAGGATCCGGCCCTCCGTCGGGTCGTAGAACCGGGCCAGCAGCTTCGCCAGGGTGGACTTGCCCGCGCCCGTCGAGCCGACCACCGCGACCGTCTGGCCCGCCGGGATGGTCAGATCGAAGCGGGGCAGGACCTCGCCGCCCGTGCGGTACGCGAAGCGCACCCCCTCGAAGACGGCCGCCCGGCCGGGGAATCCGCCGTCCAGCACCGGCAGTTCCCTCGGCTGCGCGGCCTCGGGCACCGAGGGCGTCTGGGCCAGCAGACCCGCGATCTTCTCCATGGAGGCGGCGGCCGACTGGTACGAGTTGAGGAACATCCCGAGCCGGTCGATCGGGTCGTACAACCGCCGCAGATACAGCGCCGCCGCCGCGAGCACTCCGAGCGGCAGGGTGCCGTCCGCCACCCGGTAGGCGCCCCAGAGGACGATTCCGGCGACGGCCGTGTTGGCGACGAGCCGGGAGCCGGTCACATAACGGGCCATCTCCAGGATCGCGTCGCCGTTGCTCCGCTCGTGTCGGTGGTTGAGCGCCCGGAAGTCCGCGTCGTTGGCGCGTTCGCGCCGGAACGCCTGTACCGGCCTGATGCCGTTCATCGTCTCCGCGAACTTCACGATGACGGCCGCGATCGCGGTGGAGCGCCGGGAGTAGGCGAGCGCCGCCCGCCGCTGGTAGAGCCGTACGAGCAGATACAGCGGGACGAAGGACGCGACGGCCAGCGCGCCGAGCCCCACGTCCAGATAGAGCAGCATCGCCGAGATGTAGACGAAGGCCAGCACCACACCGATGAGTTCCTGGAGGCCCTCGCTCAGCAGTTCCCGCAGCGACTCGACGTCCGTGGTCGACCGGGAGATCAGCCGCCCCGACGTGTACCGCTCGTGGAAGTCGACGCTCAGCGCCTGGGCGTGGCGGAAGATCCGGCCGCGCAGGTCGAGGAGCACGTCCTGGTTGATCCGGGCGGCCGCCCGGATGAACGCGTACTGGAGGGCCCCCGACCCGGCCGAACAGATCAGATAGGCCACGCCGACCGTGTAGAGCGGCCCGTTGTCCCCGTCGCGGAACGCGGGCACGCCCCGGTCGATGGCGAACGCGACCAGCAGCGGCCCGGCCTGCATCGCGGCCTGCTGGAGCAGCAGGAGCAGCGCGGCCACGGCCACCTTCGTACGCCGGGCGCTCAGCAACGACCGCAGCAGGGCGCCGGTGGCTCCTGGAGGCGTGGGCAGCGCGTCCTTCCCGAAGGGATCGTCCGCGTCGGAGGAGAGCGGGGATGGCGACGGGGGTGGTGACGGCGAGGGGGTCGCCTTGTCCTTTTCCAGGTACAGGTCCAGGTCCCTGGCCCGGTCCTTGTCCAGGCTCACGGAGCGGACGGCGGCCGGCTCCCGCCGGGCCTCCGCCTCCACTTCCGTTTCCGGATCGGGTTCCGGGCCGTGCCCGTCCGTCGTGGTCGACGTCGTCATCGGACACTCTCCTCAACGGGCGCGGAGGCCCCGGACATCAGCCATGCGTACTCCGTGCTGCTCCGCAGCAGCTCCTGATGCGTCCCCACGGCGGCGACCCGCCCCCCGGAGATCAACGCCACCCGGTCGGCGAGCAGCACCGTCGACGGCCGGTGTGCCACGACCAGCGCCGTCGTGTCCCGCAGGACCCGCCGCAGCGCCGCCTCCACCCGCGCCTCCGTGTGCACGTCCAGCGCGGAGAGCGGGTCGTCCAGCACGAGGAAGCGTGGTCGGCCGGCCACCGCCCTGGCCAGCGCGAGCCGTTGGCGCTGGCCGCCGGAGAGGCTGTGGCCCTGCTCGCCGACCTCGGTCTCCGTGCCGTGCGGCAGCGCCTCGACGAAGTCCGCCTGTGCCACGTCCAGCGCGCGCGGCAGCGCGTCCTCCCCGAGGTCGGCGGCGCCCATCAGAACGTTCTCGCCGACCGTCGCGGAGAAGAGCGTGGGCTCCTCGAAGGCCACGGACACCAGCTCCCGCAGCCGCCGTCTGGGCAGCTCCGTGATGTCCTGCCCGTCCAGGGTGATCCGCCCCGCCGTCGCCTCGTGCAGCCGTGGTACGAGCGCGGTCAGCGTCGTCTTGCCCGAACCCGTGGCCCCGACCAGCGCCATCGTCTCGCCGGGCCGGATGTGCAGATCGATCCGGTCCAGGACGGGCGCCGAGTCGGCGGGGGCGTCGGGATAGCGGAACGAGACCCCCTCGAAGCGCATCCCGCCCTCCGTGCCGCCCGCCGCCGCTCCGGGCGTACCCGCACCCGCGCCCGCACCCGCGCCCGCCTCCGCCTCCGCTTCCTCTTCCTCCCGTACGTCCATCACCTCGAAGTACCGGTCGGTCGCCGTCGCCGACTCCTGGCTCATCGCCAGCAGGAACCCGATGGACTCCACCGGCCAGCGCAGCGCCAGCGCCGTCGACAGGAACGCCACCAGCGTGCCCGCCGAGAGACCGCCGTCCGCCACCTGGATCGTGCCCAGCACCAGCGCCGCGCCGATGGCCAGCTCCGGAACGGTCACGATGACGGCCCAGATCCCGGCCAGCAGCCGCGCCTTGACCAGCTCCGTCGAGCGCAGTCGTCGCGCGAGCTCACGGAAGGCCAGCGCCTGGCTGCGATGGCGGCCGAACCCCTTGATGATCCGGATGCCGAGCACGCTCTCCTCGATCACCGTCGTCAGATCACCGACCTGGTCCTGCGCCTTCCGCGCGACCAGGGAGTACCGCGTCTCGAAGAGCGAACAGACGATCACCAGCGGTACGACGGGGAGCAGCAGCACCAGCCCCAACGACCAGTCCTGGAGCAGCAGAATGACGAAGCCGATCAGAATCGTCACCCCGTTGACCAGCAGGAAGGTCAGGGGAAAGGCCAGGAACATCCGCAGCAGCATGAGGTCCGTCGTGCCGCGCGAGAGCAACTGGCCCGACGGCCAGCGGTCGTGGAAGGACACCGGCAGCCGTTGCAGATGGCGGTAGAGATCGGCGCGCATCGCCGCCTCCACCCCCGCCAGCGGCCGGGCCACCAGCCACCGCCGCAGCCCGAACAGCAGCGCCTCCGCGACCCCCAGTCCCAGCAGTGCCAGCGCGCCGAGCCAGACGCCCCCGGGGTCCCGGTCCGTCACCGGGCCGTCCACCATCCACTTCAGGACGAGCGGCATGACCAGCCCCAGGCACGACGCCACTATCGCGACGACCGCCGCGCAGAAGAGACGCCTGCGCACCGGTCGTACGTACGGCCACAGCCGCAGCAGCGAACGGACGGAGGAGGACCGCTCCCCGGGGCGTTCCCCGGTCCGGTCCTTGGCAGGTGCATCTGTTTCGGTCATCAGAGCGAGCCTACGGTCCGGCACTGACAACGCTCATGTGGTTTTCCTGCCACTCTCGTCCGGTCGTACCACCACATCAACCGATCGGATGACGGTAGTTCGAGCGCGATGGCCGATGCCGCTCACCGTCGCCGCGCGGGACCCTCGTCCTCATGGCGATCATCGAAGTCAACGGCCTGCGCAAGGTGTACGGCGCCCGAACCGTCGTGGACGGCGTCTCCTTCACCGTGGACGAGGGGGAGATCTTCGGGATCCGCGGGCCCAACGGCGCCGGCAAGACGACCACCGTCGAGTGCGTCGAGGGCCTCAGGGCCCCGGACGGGGGCACGGTCCGGGTCGCCGGGCTCGACCCGGTCGCCGACCACGACCGCGTGACCCGGATCCTCGGCGCGCAGCTCCAGGAGAGCGAGCTCCAGGCCAAGCTGACCGTACGGGAGGCGCTGGAGCTGTACGCGGCGTTCTACCCGGAGCCCGCGGACTGGCGGCCCCTGGCCGAACGGCTCGGCCTCACCTCCCGGCTGACGACCCGGTTCGCGCAGCTCTCCGGCGGCCAGAAGCAGCGGCTGTTCATCGCGCTCGCGCTGATCGGCAATCCGCGCGTGGTCGTCCTCGACGAGCTGACCACCGGCCTCGACCCGCGCGCCCGCCGCGACACCTGGAGCCTCATCGAGGAGGTCCGGGACTCCGGCGTGACCGTGCTGCTGGTCACCCATTTCATGGAGGAGGCCCAGCGCCTCTGCGACCGGATCGCCGTGATCGACGGCGGCCGGATCGCCGCGCTCGACACCCCGTCCGGGCTGATCGGCCGCTCGGCCGCGTCCACCGTCATCTCGTTCACCCCCTCGGCGCCGCTCGACGACGCGGAGCTGGCCGCGCTGCCGCAGGCGGCCTCCGTCGACACCCGGGGCGGCCGTGTGGTGATCAACGGGACGGACGACACCGTCAACGCCGTGATCACCCTGCTCGCCCGGCACCGCGTCACGGCGCGCCAGCTCCGGGTCACCGAGGCGACCCTGGACGACGCGTTCCTTGACCTCACGCAGACATCGGAGACGCCGGACCCCACGGTCCCTGTGCGCCGCACCGCCGCCGTGAACCCCGCCGGAAAGAAGGTCTGACCGATGTCCGTTCCCGCCACCGCCGCTCCCCGTTCCTCGTCCGCCACCGCCCTCGTCGTCAGGGCCGAGGCCCGGCTCTTCCTCCGTGAGCCCGGCAGCCTCTTCTGGGTCGTCCTCTTCCCGACCCTCCTGACGACGATCCTCGGGCTGATCCCCTCCTTCCGCGAGAGCTCGGACTCACTCGGCGGCCGGCGCGTCATCGACCTCTATGTGCCCGTCGGTGTCCTGCTCGCCATGATCATGGCCGGGCTCCAGGCCATGCCTCCCGTTCTCACCGGCTACCGCGAACGCGGCATCCTGCGCCGGATGTCGACGACCCCCGTACGGCCCGCCTCCCTGCTCGGCGCCCAGATCCTGCTGCACGGGGTCGCCGCGCTCTGCGCCGCCGCCCTGGTGATCCTGGTGGGCAGAATCGCCTTCGGTGTCGAACTGCCTGCTCAGCTCGCCGGTTACGCGGTGGCCCTGGTCCTCGCCACGGCGAGCGCCCTCGCGCTGGGCGCGGTGGTGACGGCGGTCTCCCGTACGCAGAAGATCGCCGGAGCCGTCGGTTCCGCCGCCTTCTTCCCCTCGATGTTCGCGGCGGGCGTCTATCTGCCGGTACAGACGATGCCGGGCACCCTGCGCCACATCGTCGAGCTCACCCCTTTCGGCGCCGCCTCCCAGGCGCTCGACCAGGCGACGCGCGGTGACTGGCCGAGCTGGAGCCATCTCGGGGTGACGGCGCTGTGGGCGGTCGTGCTGACGGCCGTGGCGGCCCGCCGGTTCCGGTGGGAGTGAGCCGGATGAGCGACGGCGCCACCGTGGCGACGCGCGGGCACACTGTGGACATGCCCGGCACCCCGACCTCCGCGACCTCCCCGCCCCCCGCGCTCGTACCGGCGCCCGCAGAGGCGCCCGTATCCGCGTCCGTGCCCGCGTCCGCCTCCGTGCCCCCGTCCGTCTCCGTGGAGGAGCGCTGGGCGCAGTTCTATCGTTGGGGCCCGTACGCCACGCTCGCGCTCTCCACCGCCATCTCGGTCTTCGTCGACCGTGACCGCGCGCCCGTCCCGAGCGCCGCGCTGCTGCTCTCGGCCCTCGTGCTCCAGCTCTGGTGGCACCGGACCCGCGACCGGGTGCCCGCGCAGTCCCGGCCCGCCCAGTTCTACTACGTGTCCCGTACGGTCCTCGCGTTCGCGCTCACCTGGCTGCACCCCTTCTACTCCATCTACGCCATCCTCGGGTACTTCGACGTCGACCGGCTCATGCCCCGGCGGTACACCCGCGCCGGCATGTTGGTCACGGCCGTCACCATGGCGGGTTCGCAGTCCGGGGGGCTGCCGCCGGACTCCCTTCTCCAGGCCTTCGTCCTCGCGGCGCTCTTCCTGCTGCACTGCTCCCTCGTGCTCATCTTCGGTCATCTCGCCGAGCGGGAGGCCGAGAACGTACGGGAGAAGGCCGCCACCATCGCCGAGCTGGAGCGCACCAACGCCCGGCTGGAGCAGGCCCTCGCCGAGAACGCCGCACTCCAGGCCCAACTGCTCGTCCAGGCCAGGGAGGCGGGCGTCGCCGACGAGCGCCGCCGGCTCGCCGCCGAGATCCACGACACCATCGCGCAGGGGCTGGCCGGGATCATCGCCCAGCTCCAGGTGGTCACCCTCACCCCCGACCGCGCGCTCGCCCGGGTCCATCTGAAGCGGGCCGCCGACCTCGCCCGGCACAGCCTCGGGGAGGCGCGCAGGTCCGTACAGAATCTCGGCCCGGCCGAGCTGGAGCACGACACACTGCCCAAGGCGCTCCGCAAGACGGTCTCCGGCTGGGCCGAACGCTCCGGACTGCGGGCCGGGTTCACGGTCACGGGCACGGAGGAGCCGCTCCACGACGAGGTCGCGGCGACCCTGCTCCGTATCGCCCAGGAAGCCCTGGCCAACACCGACCGGCACGCGGCGGCCCGGCGCGTGGGCGTCACGCTCTCCTACATGGGCGACGAGATCACCCTCGACATCCGCGACGACGGCCGCGGCTTCGACGCGCTCTCGCCGCCCCCGCGCTCCGGTACGGGCGGCTTCGGCCTGGCCGGGATGCGCGCCAGGGCGGAACGCCTCGCGGGCACGGTCACCGTCGAGTCGGCACCGGGGGAGGGGACGGCGGTCTCGGCTCGCGTACCGTTGGTGCGCCATGACTGACAGACCCAGTGACAGACCCACTGACAGCCCCACTGACAGAACCGCTGACAGAACCGGCGGGACCGGTGCGCAGGACCGGATCATCACACTGATCGTCGTCGACGACCACCCTGTCGTACGGGACGGTCTGCGCGGCATGTTCGAGTCCGCGCCCGGCTTCCGGGTGCTCGGCGAGGCCGCGAACGGCGTCGAGGGCGTCGCGCTCGCCACCCGTCTCGACCCCGACGTCGTCCTGATGGACCTGCGGATGCCGGGCGGCGGCGGGGTCGACGCGATCGCCGAACTCGGCCGCCGGGGCGCCCGCGCCCGGGTCCTCGTCCTCACCACGTACGACACGGACTCCGACACGCTCCCCGCGATCGAGGCGGGCGCGACCGGCTATCTACTCAAGGACGCCCCGCGCGAGGAGCTGTTCACGGCGGTACGGGCCGCCGCCGACGGCCGTACGGTCCTCTCACCGGCCGTCGCCTCCCGCCTCGTCTCGCACGTGAGGTCCCCGGCCGCCGCCGGGGGCGAACCCCTGTCGGCGCGCGAGCGCGAGGTCCTCGGCTGGGTCGCCAGGGGTACGCCGAACCGGGAGATCGCCGCCGAACTCTTCATCAGCGAGGCGACGGTGAAGACCCATCTCACCCATCTCTACGCCAAGCTCGGCGTGAAGGACCGCGCGGCGGCGGTCGCGGCCGGCTACGACCGGGGCATCCTCGGCTGACGGCCCCCACGGTGCCAGGACCCCACGGCCCCCGGCGTCTCCGCCGTCGCGGGCCGCCGCTCACGCGGTCACCCGGAACAGCAGCACCGCCCGAGCCGGGACCCGTACCACCGCGCCGCCCTTGTGCACCGTCCCCGGCGCCGCCCGCTGGTCCGGCCGCGCGGTGTCCACCACCAGCTCGTACGCGCCCGACCACGGCGGCCCGGGCAGCGTGAACTCCACCGGCTCGGCACCCGCGTGCAGGACCGTCAGGAAGCTGTCGTCCGTGATCTTCTCGCCCCGCGCGTCCCGCCCCGGGATGTCGCGCCCGGAGAGGAAGAGCCCGAGCGGCGCAGCGCCTGGGGCGTACCAGTCCGCCTCGGTCATCTCCGCGCCGTACGGGGTGAACCACGCCAGGTCCCGCAGCCCGTCCGGGGCCTGCCGGCGGCCGGAGAAGAAGGCGCGGCGGCGCAGCACCGGGTGGGCGCGGCGCAGGGCGAGCAGCCGGACGGCGAGCCGGTGCAGCTCCAGCGGCCCGCGCTCCGCCCCGTCGGCGAGTTCCCGGGTGTCCCGTGCGCCCCGCACGCCCTGCTCGCCCTGTGTGCCGTCCTCGTCGAGCAGGGACCAGTCGAGCCAGCTCACCTCGTTGTCCTGGCAGTACGCGTTGTTGTTGCCGCGCTGCGTACGGCCCATCTCGTCGCCCGCGACCAGCATGGGCACGCCCGTCGACAGCAGGAGCGTGGTCAGCAGGTTGCGGATCTGGCGCCACCGCAGGGCATTGACCTCGGGATCGTCGCTCGCGCCCTCGGCGCCGCAGTTCCAGGACCGGTTGTCGTCCGTCCCGTCCCGGTTGCCCTCGCCGTTGGCCTCGTTGTGCTTCCGCTCGTACGACACCAGGTCGCGCAGGGTGAAACCGTCGTGCGCGGTGATGAAGTTGACGGAGGCGTACGGCCGCCGGCCGCCGGCCGCGTACAGGTCGCTCGACCCGGAGAGCCGGTAGCCGAGATCCCGTACGTCGGGCAGCGCGCCGCGCCAGAAGTCCCGTACGGCGTCGCGGTAGCGGTCGTTCCACTCGGTCCACAGCGCCGGGAACGCGCCGACCTGGTAGCCGCCGCTGCCCACGTCCCACGGCTCCGCGATCAGCTTCACTCGGCGCAGCACCGGGTCCTGGGCGATCACGGCGAGGAACGGCGAGAGCATGTCCACGTCGTGCATGGAGCGGGCCAGGGCCGCCGCCAGGTCGAAGCGGAAGCCGTCCACGCCCATCTCCGTCACCCAGTAGCGCAGTGAGTCGGTGATCAGCCGCAGCACGTGCGGCTGTACGACGTGCAGGGTGTTCCCGCAGCCCGTGTAGTCGGTGTACCGGCGGGCGTCCGGGGGCAGCCGGTAGTAGCCGCGGTTGTCGATCCCGCGGAGGGAGAGCGTCGGCCCCCGCTCGCCCGCCTCCGCCGTGTGGTTGTAGACCACGTCGAGGATGACCTCGATCCCGGCGGCGTGCAGCGCGCGCACCATCTCCTTGAACTCCTCGACCTGCCGGCCACGGGTGCCGCCCGCCGCGTACCCGGCGTGCGGGGCGAAGTAGCCGATGGAGTTGTAGCCCCAGTAGTTGCGCCGGCCGCGGCGCAGGAGATGATCCTCGTGCGCGAACTGGTGTACGGGAAGCAGCTCGACCGCCGTCACCCCGAGGCGCCGCAGATGGCCGATCGCCGCCGGGTGCGCGAGGCCCGCGTACGTGCCGCGCAGCCGCTCCGGGATCCCCGGGTGGAGCTTGGTGAAGCCCCGTACGTGCACCTCGTAGATGACGGAGTCGGCCAGCGGCGTCTTGGGGCGCCGGTCGTCCGTCCAGCCGTCGTCGGGCGCGCCGTCGTGGACGACGACCCCTTTGGGGACGAACGGGGCGGAGTCGCGGTCGTCCCGCACGGTGTCGGCGACCTGCGGCTGCGGCCAGTCCCGTACGTGGCCGTAGACCTCCGGGGGCAGCGCGAACTCCCCGTCGACGGCGCGCGCGTACGGGTCGAGCAGCAGCTTCGCCGGGTTCCAGCGCGCGCCCGTCCACGGGTCCCAGCGGCCGTGGACGCGGAACCCGTACCGCTGTCCCGGGCCCACCCCGGGGACGAAGCCGTGCCAGATCTCGTGGGTCAGCTCGGTCAGCGGCAGCCGGGTCTCGGCGCCGTCGTCGTCGTACAGACAGATCTCGACCGCCTCCGCGCCGCCCGCCCAGAGCGCGAAGTTCGTGCCCGCGACGCCGTCAGGACCGACCCGGTAGCGGGCCCCGAGAGGATTCGGCGCGCCCGGCCGGACGACGGGCGCGGGGGCGCCGGACGGCAGCGCCCGCGCGGGGTGCTCCGCCGGGCGCCCCGTGACCTGGTCCGTGGCTCGCTCCGTGGCCTGCTCCATGGTGTGTTCCTGATGGGCTGTCTCCTGCTCGGCTGCGCTCGCCACTGACCGGCCTCCCGCGGCTCATGGGCCCCGCTCCCCGGCGCGCACGGCGTCCCGGCCGTGGCGCGCTCCTCGCGTGGTCCTTCTCCTGTTCTGCCCCCAAGAGGCCCCGCCCTCACGTTTCCCCGGGAGGGGGGTGGTCGTTGGGCGGTCATGAGAAACGTGACGAAACGGGCACGGGTTCGCAGGGTGACCGCCCCGGCCTGGGCAGGAATGATCGCGGCGCTGATCGCCGGAGTGACCGCTCTGGCCGGGTGCACCGGCGGCGTCGCGCTGCTGGAGGGCAAGGACGGCTCGCTCACCGGCACCCCGGCCGGCGACTCCGCCGACACCATCGCCGTCACCCCGAAGGACGGGGCGAAGGGGGTCGCGCGGACGGACCGGATCGAGGTGCGGATCCCGGACGGCAGGCTCGAACGGGTGAAGGTGACCCAGGTGGAGGACGCGCGCCCGGCGGAGCTGCCGGGGCGGATCTCCGCGGACGGCCGCTCGTGGAGCCCGAGCGGCGGGGCGGTCGTCGCGCTCGCCGCCAAGTACCGCGTGGACGCGGTCGCCGTGGACGGCGCGGGGCGCCGCTCCGCGCGCCACACCACCTTCACGACGGCGGTGCCGGAAGACCGCTTCACGGCCTACTTCTCGCCGGAGAACCGGGCCACCGTCGGCACCGGAATGATCATCTCCGTCGACTTCAACCGGACGATCCGGGACCGGGCCGCCGTCCAGCGGGCCATCCGGATCACCTCGGACCCGCCGGTGGAGGTGGCGGCCCACTGGTTCGGCGACGAGCGGGTCGACTTCCGTCCGCAGGAGTACTGGCAGCCGGGTACCGAGGTCACGGTCGAGCTGGGGCTGCGGGACGTCGAGGGGGCGCCCGGCGTCTTCGGTATGCAGCACAAGACGCTCGGCTTCACGGTGGGCCGCTCCCAGGTCTCCTTGGTCGACGCGGAGGAGCACACCATGGAGGTACGGCGCGACGGCGAGCTGCTGTCGACGTTGCCGATCACCGCGGGCGACGCCAAGAGCCCCACGTACAACGGGAAGATGGTGGTGACGGAGTTGCACGAGGTGACGCGCATGAACGGCAGGTCGGTCGGGTTCGGCGCCGAGTACGACATCAAGGACGTGCCGCACGCGATCCGGCTCACCACCACGGGCACCTTCCTGCACGGCAACTACTGGGAGTCCGCGGACACGTTCGGCTCCGAGAACGTGAGCCACGGGTGCGTGGGGCTGCGCGACACCAAGGGCGGCGGCGCCGACACCCCGGCCGGCTGGTTCTTCGACCGGACCCTGGTCGGCGATGTGGTGGAGGTGGTCAACTCCAAGGACCGTACGGTCGCTCCGGACAACGGCCTCGGCGGCTGGAACATGGCGTGGAAGCGGTGGAAGGCGGGCTCGGCACTCCGCTGAGTCCCGCGGGCCGTTCCCCGGGCCCGTTCTCCAGAGCCGTTCTCCAGGGCTGTTCCGCAGGGCCCCTTCCGTACGCCGCCCGACGGCGTGCGGAAGGGGCCCTGCCCGTCCCACCCACCGCTATGACCTGCGCCGTACCGGCCTGTTGGGACGGAACGGTGACACACGGGAGATCTGCACCGTGCTCACCATGTGATTATCTATCGCCATGCGCGTGCACTCGACGCGCGGGGGTGCGGGCCGTGGCGGGGCCAGGCCGCGCGAGGGGAGACACCATGGTGAACGGGCTGCCGATATCGGCGACATCAGTCACATCAGCCACATCGACCACGTCGGCCACATCGATCACGACGTCAGCGTCCGGGCGTGGGCGTGGACACGGACGTACGGGGCTGCTCGCCCTGCTGCTGGGAGCGCTGCTCCTGGTGGTGACGGCGTGCGGCGGGGGCGGCGGATCCGGTGCGGGTGACGACGGCAAGGGTGACGGGAAGGGCGCGGCGGAGGTGAAGAACGCCGCCTCCGTCGCGGTGGTGACGATCGAACCCAAGGACGACGCGAAGGCCGTGGAGACCACGGGCGCGCT
Source organism: Streptomyces sp. NPDC056987 (assembly GCF_042673865.1). Lineage (NCBI taxonomy): Bacteria > Bacillati > Actinomycetota > Actinomycetes > Kitasatosporales > Streptomycetaceae > Streptomyces > Streptomyces sp. NPDC056987. Next base: position 111,229 of record NZ_JBHURV010000016.1, on the reverse strand, counting down.
CAAGGTCTCCGCGGCCAAGGGCAAGCTGACCACCGTCACCGTCCAGGACGACAAGGGCGACCCGGTCGAGGGGAAGCTCTCGGCGGACGGCACGGCCTGGGAGCCGCTCCAGCACCTGGCCTCCGGCACCCGGTACAAGGTGCACGCGATCGCCGAGGACGCGGACGGCCGGGAGTCCGCGAAGGACACCGCGTTCACCACGCTCGTACCGAAGAACACCTTCATCGGCACCTACACGCCCGAGGACGGCTCGACGGTCGGCGTCGGCATGCCGGTCTCGATCAACTTCACCCGGGGCATCACCGAGCCCGAGGCCGTGGAGAAGGCCATCACGGTGACGGCCGAGCCGTCCGTCCCGGTGGAGGGCCACTGGTTCGGCAACGACCGGCTCGACTTCCGCCCCGAGAAGTACTGGGCGCCGGGCACGAAGGTGACGGTGAAGCTCGACCTGGACGGCGTCGAGGGCCGCCCCGGCGTCTACGGCAAGCAGGCCAAGACCGTCTCCTTCACCATCGGCCGCAGCCAGGTCTCGACCGTCGACGCGAGCGCCAAGACGATGAAGGTCGTCCGGGACGGCAAGCTCGTCAAGACCATCCCGATCACCGCGGGCGCCCCGTCGACCACCACGTACAACGGCCAGATGGTCATCAGCGAGAAGTACGCGGTGACCCGGATGAACGGCGCCACGGTCGGCTTCGGCGGTGAGTACGACATCAAGGACGTGCCGCACGCGATGCGTCTCTCCACCTCGGGCACCTTCATGCACGGCAACTACTGGGCGTCCTCGGGCACCTTCGGCTCGGCGAACGTCAGCCACGGCTGCGTCGGACTGCGCGACCTCCGGGGCGGCGGGAACAACGGCACCCCCGCGGCGTGGATGTACAACGCCTCGATCATCGGCGACGTGGTGATCGTGAAGAACTCGAAGGACAAGCAGATAGCCCCGGACAACGGCCTCAACGGCTGGAACATGTCCTGGTCGGAGTGGACCGCGTAGGTCCCGTCCGCCGCGGCCCCCGGGCCCGGTCGCGCACCGTACGGTGCGCGACCGGGCCCGTTGTCGTTAGCGCCGGTTAACCTCGTTGGCATGGCATTCGTGAATCTTGAGGTCTCCGGCGGCGTCGGTACGATCCGGCTCGACCGCCCCCCGATGAACGCGCTCGACACCGCCCTCCAGGACCGGCTGCGTGAACTGGCCGTGGAGGCGGGGGCGCGGGACGACGTGCGCTCCGTGATCCTCTACGGCGGCGAGAAGGTCTTCGCGGCCGGCGCCGACATCAAGGAGATGCGGGCGATGGACCACGCGGCGATGATCGGGCGCTCCCGGGCCCTCCAGGAGTCCTTCACGGCCGTGGCCAGGATCCCCAAGCCGGTCGTCGCGGCCGTCACCGGGTACGCGCTGGGCGGCGGCTGCGAGCTGGCCCTCTGCGCGGACTACCGCATCGCCGGGGACAACGCCAAGCTCGGCCAGCCCGAGATCCTGCTGGGCCTGATCCCGGGCGCGGGCGGCACCCAGCGGCTCGCGCGGCTGATCGGCCCGTCCCGCGCCAAGGACCTGATCTTCACGGGCCGTCAGGTGCGGGCGGACGAGGCGCTGGCCATCGGCCTGGTCGACCGGGTCGTCCCGGCGGCCGAGGTGTACGAGCAGGCCCACGCCTGGGCGGCGAAGCTCGCGCAGGGGCCGGCGCTCGCGCTGCGCGCCGCGAAGGAGTCGGTCGACGCGGGTCTCGAAACGGACCTGGAGACGGGACTCGCCCTCGAACGGACCTGGTTCGCGAGCCTGTTCGCCACCGAGGACCGCGAGCGCGGCATGCGGTCCTTCGTGGAGGAGGGGCCGGGCAAGGCGAAGTTCCTCTGAGAACCGCCCTGTTGGACATGTGTGGCCGTTACGTCAACCCCGTGCATCGCCCGGCGCAACCTTAAGGCAGGCTTAAGGAAGCCTTCGCGATCACATTTGGTGATCTATCAATCGGTTCTCGTCATCGCAGGTCAGGATAGGTGCTCAAGCTCAATTTCTGCCAAGGGCATATGCCGATCACGCCTCCCGGAATGCCTCGTTCCGGGGGGCCGAATACCAGGGAACGGCCACGGTGGGAGCGCCGTGCGGCCATGATGGGGGGCATGGCGGGCCTGGAGGGTACGGAGCAGCCGCGGCAGCGCGGACACGCCGCCGCCGAGCGGTGGATACCGTCCGTCGACGACGAACAGGCGCTCAAAGCGCTGGAATTGTTCGGCAACCCGACGGAGGCGGAGGTACGGCTGCCGTCCCGCCCCGAATCCGCCGCCGCCGCCCGCCGGATCACCCACACCGTGGTGCTGCGCCAGTGGCAGCTCTCGCCCGGGACCGCCGAGTACGCGGTCCTGCTCGTCTCCGAACTGGTCGGCAACGCCGTCCGCCACACCGGTGCCCGCGTCTTCGGGTTACGGATGCTGCGCCGCCGCGGCTGGATCAGGATCGAGGTCCGCGACCCCTCGCGCGGGCTGCCCTGCCTGATGCCGGTGCGTGAGCTGGACACCAGCGGGCGCGGGCTCTTCCTGGTCGACCGGCTCTCCGACCGGTGGGGCGTGGACCTGCTGCCGCGCGGCAAGACCACCTGGTTCGAGATGCGGGTCGCGGACCGCCAGATTCCGTAGCCGCCGCGACGCCTCGCGGCGCCCCGCGACATTTCACGGCACTCCGCCGCGCCCCCTGGCACGTCATGACGTCCCGCGACACCCGTGAGGGTCGCACAGCGGGTCAATCGTCACCTTTCACCCTATTTGCACCTTAAATGGGGTCGTGATCCCGATCGACCGCCGCAGTGCACTGCGCGCAGCAGCCGGCGCTGCCGTCACGGGCGCCCTCGCCACCAGCTGTTCCGACACCACCCCCACTTCTGTAAAGCCGTCAGCGGCCGCTCCCGGCGACAGCCCGGGAGCCTCCGGCCCCAGCCCCGGCACGGTACGGCCCGCCGCGCGCAGCGCCCCCGCGCCCCGGCGCTTCCCCGGGCAGCCCGCCGAGATCGAGCACGGCCCCCGCGACCGCCCCCGCGTCGCCCTCACCTTCCACGGCCAGGGCGACCCCGCCACCGCCACCGCCCTGCTCGCCGAGGCGGAACGCGCCGGGGCCCGGGTCACCGTCCTCGCGGTCGGCACCTGGCTCGACGAACAGCCCGCCCTCGCCCGCCGGATCCTCGACGGCGGCCACGACCTCGGCAACCACACACTGCACCACACCGACATCTCCGCCATGGACGAGGCGGAGGCGTACGCGGAGATCACCGGCTGCGCCCGGCGGCTGCGCCGGCTCACCGGCTCCATCGGCACCTGGTTCCGGCCGTCCCGCACCCAGCACGCCACCCCGCTCGTCCAGCGGCTGGCCCGGCGGGCCGGCTACCCGCACGTCCTCTCGTACGACGTCGACTCCCTCGACTTCACCTCGCCCGGCGCCGCGGCCGTCGTCCGTACCGTCACCGGAGAGATCCGCGACGGCTCCGTGGTGAGCCTGCACTTCGGCTACGCGGACACGGTGGCCGCGCTGCCCGCCCTCCTCGACGCACTGGAACGCCGCGGCCTGCGCGCGGTGACGACCACGGAGCTGCTGACCTGATGCACCGAACTCCTCCCCGCGCCTCCCGCCTCGCGACCGCCGCCGCGGCCATCTCCCTCGCCGCCGTGCTCGCGGGGTGCGGTGACTCCGGCGAGCCGGTCCGTACGGCGGCCACCGCCACCAAGGCCACGCGCCCGGCCGCCCCGGTGCGGTCCGTGCCCGCCGGTCTGCCGGGCATGCCCCCGGTGCAGGACCCCAAGGACATCTACGCCGCCGACCGTCCCGGCATGCTCTCGCCCGTCGTGCGGGGCTTCCCCTCGCGGGTGTACGTGCCCAACACCAACTCGGACACGGTCTCCGTCATCGACCCGGCGACGTACGAGGTCATCGAGACGGTCCCGGTCGGCCGGCAGCCGCAGCACGTCGTGCCGTCCTGGGACCTCAAGACCCTCTGGGTCAACAACAACCGCGGCCACACCCTCACCCCGATCGACCCCGCCACCGGCAAGGCCGGTGACCCGGTCGACGTGCACGACCCGTACAACCTCTACTTCACGCCCGACGGCAAGTACGCCGTCGTCATGGCCTCCCTCGACCGGGAACTCGTCTTCCGCGATCCGCACACCATGAAGGTGGTCAAGACCGAGCCGGTCACCTGCGCGGGCGTCAACCACGCGGACTTCTCGGCGGACGGGCGGTACTTCATCGTCTCCTGCGAGTTCTCCGGCGAACTCCTGAAGGTCGACACCGCGAAGATGAAGGTCGTCGGCCAGCAGACCCTGCCCTTCGAGGGGGCGATGCCCCAGGACGTGAAGATCTCGCCGGACGGCGGCACGTTCTACATCGCGGACATGATGGCCGACGGCATGTGGGTGCTGGACGGGAAGAAGTTCTCCACCCCGAAGCTGCTGCCCACCGGCAAGGGCACGCACGGTCTCTACGTGAGCCGGAACTCCCGCGAGATGTACATCTCCAACCGGGGCGAGGGCTCCGTCTCCGTCTTCGACTTTAAGCGGGACAAGCTGACGAAGAAGTGGCACCTGCCCGGCGGCGGCAGCCCCGACATGGGCGGCGTCTCGTCGGACGGCAAGGTCCTCTGGCTGTCGGGGCGTTACAACGCGGAGGTGTACGCGATCGACACCACCAGCGGCAAGGAACTGGCCCGGATCCCGGTCGGCGGGGGACCCCACGGCCTCGCGGTCTACCCGCAGCCGGGCCGCTACTCGCTCGGACACACGGGCGTCTTCCGCTGACCGCGGCGGGCCCGGAACCCCGCCCCGGCAACAGGCCGACAACACGCCCCAATCCGGGTGACGGTCCACGGCCCGCCGCCGCGGAGCGTGGAGGGTGCTCCCCATGACCACTTCTCGCCTGCGGCGGCGGGCCGCGGCCGTCGCCCTCTCCGTCGCCGCCCTGTTCGTCCCCGCCGCCTCGGCCACGGGGGCCGTGTCAGGACCGGAACCGTCCCCCTCGGCCACCGCGAAACCCGCCGACCCCGTCGAACCCGCCGCGCCGGCCCCGTCCGTACCGTCCGTCCCGACCACACCGCCCGCCCCGGGCGCACCAGGCGCACCGGCGGCCCCGGGGGCCGAGCCCGCCCCGGCCGCCGAGCCCGCCCCGGCCGTCGACCGGTGTCCGCTCGTCGAGGACAAGATGTTCGCCGCGGTGGACCACCGGGTCGAGGTCGCGCGGATCACGCCGACGCCGTCCTGGCGTACCGACTGCCGGCAGCTCTACCGGGCCGACGGCCGGGCGCCCCAGCTCGTCTTCGAGCAGGGCCTCCACCCCGACGCGCCGCTGGACGGCCGGTACGACCTGAGCCGCCACACCGCGGCCGGGCAGGGCTCGCCGTACGTCTCCGCCAGCTACGACCACGACCTCTACAAGTCCACGGTGGGGGACAGGCCCGTCTACAACTACTACATCGACGCGCCCGGCGGCGTCGACGTCGACCGGACCCTCGGCGTCCCCCGGCAGCCCGGGGGGAGCGACGAGGTCGCCTTCCCCGGCGGCGTCTCCCGGGAACGGGTCGTCGGCGCCTGTCCGGTGGACCTGGCGAAGAAGACCGAGACCATGGCGCAGTGTCAGGACAACCCGCACTACAAGCCCTGGCGTGGCTGAAGCATCGGCTTCGTGACGCTCAAACATCGGCTTCGTGATGCTCACGGTCGCGTTGCCGCTCCGTGCGATCCGTAGAGATGATGAGCAGGTGATATTTCCTGGTCCGTCGGTCGACGCCACCGCCCACGGTTCCGGCCGCAGAGCCACGCCGACCACCGTGGCTCTGGTCGCGGGCGGCACGCTGACGGCCCTGCTCGTCGTCCTGCTGGGCGCGAGCGCCGCCGCCCGGGGCACGGGGGAACTGCGCATACCCGGCGCGGGCGCCACCACGGTGCTGCGCGCGGTGGTCTTCGCCGCGCTCGCCGTGCACCTCGGCGAACTCGCGGGCGGCCGGCTCGCCCGCCCCGGAACCGCCCGCTCCGGACCACTCCGTACCGCCCCAGGGACCGCTCTCGGGACCGCCCTCGGGACTGCCTCCGTGACGGCTCCCTTGGCCGCCCCTTTGACCGCCCCCGTGGCCTTCTCCGAGCCGCGCCGCTGGGCCGTCGCCGCGTCGCTCGCCGGGGCCGCCGCCTCCGCCGGGCAGATCGTGCTGCTGGCCCGGGTCAGCGGGCTCGACCTCACCACGGTGTACGGCACCGCCGACGGCCGCCTCCTGCTCGTCATGGCCAACGGCTTCCTGCTGGCCGCCGGCTGCGCCACCCTGACCCGCCCCGCCCTCGCCCTCGCCCCGCTCGCCGCCGTCGTCGGCGCGGAGGCGCTGCGGGCCCACCCCGAGCCGTACACCCCGCTGTTGGGCGCCGCGCTCACCGTCGTCCATCTCACCGCGGCGTCGCTCTGGACCGGCGGGCTGCTGTACGTACTGCGGGCGATGTGGCTCCGCCGCGGTGTCCCGGGCGGGGCCGGGGGCCTGCTCGCCCGGTACGCCCGTCACGCGGGCCGGCTGCTCGCCGCGCTCGCCGCCACCGGCACGGTCTCGGCCCTGCGCAGGCTCCCCGCCGATGTCGTCCTCACCACGGCGTACGGCCGGGTGCTGATCGCCAAGCTCGTCCTGGTGGCCGTGGTGTGCGCGCTGGCGCTGGCGGCCCGGCGCCGGCTGGGCGGGGGCGGCGACCCCACCCGCCCCGCCCGCGCCGAACTGGCCGTACTGGGACTGGTCGTGCTGGTCTCGGCGGTCCTGACGGTGGTGCCTGACCCGCACTGGGTCAGTACCCGCTGACCGGGCCCCGGCCGCCGGGCGCCCCGGTCACCGCAGGGCGCTGCCCGCCAGCCACCGGCTCCAGGGGATGTTCCAGTCCCCGTAACCGTTGCCCGGATCGACCGTCTCCGGCGAGCCGGTGACCTGTACGACGTCCCCGGGGATGACCTCCTCGAAGAAGCGCCGCGCCGTGCCGTCCGTGGGGAGACCGACGCAGCCGTGCGTGATGTTCTCGTGCCCCGCGTGGACGTCGGCCAGCGGGTTCTCGTGGAGGTAGGTGCCGGAGGACGTCAGATGGACGGCGTAGTTGTAGTAGCCCTTGTACGCGTCGCCGAAGCCGACGGTGCTGGAGTCCATCAGCACCCGGCGCTCCTTGTCCGAGACGACCATGACGCCGTTCCAGGTCTCCATGCCGGGGGCCCCGGCGGTGATGGGGATCCGGGTGGCGACCCCGCCCTTCACGACCGTCATGAAGTGGCCGGGCACATCGACGGTGGCGACGAGGGACCGGCCGACGGAGAAGCGCCGGTTCAGGGTGCCCGCCGGGCCGGAGCCCTTGCCGGACCGGGCGCCCGGGCCCGCGCGGAGGGTGACCTTCGTGCCGGGGGTCCAGTAGGTGCGGGGGCGGTAGTCGAGGCGCTGGCCGTCGTCGAGGTGGCGGTCCTTCACCCAGCTCCAGGCTCCGGTCACGGGCGGCCTGCTGATGATGGTCAGGGCCCGTTCGACGGCGGCCCGTTCGGCGGCGGGCACGGGCTGCTCGAAGGTGAGCGACACCGGCATCCCGACCCCGACCACGGCTCCGTCCTCGACATTGACGTGGACGCCCTCCAGCGCGGTGGGCACGGGCGCGACCGGGCGGAGCGCGGGGCGGACGGTGGCGGGCTCCGTGGCGGGCACGGCTTTGTCGTCCGCGGAGGTGTCGGAGCCTCCGGCGCCCAGCAGCGAGCAGCCCGTCAGCGCGAAGGCGGCGCACAGGACCGCGGCTCCCAGGGCGTACGGGACGCGGGGACGGGCGCGGTCATGGGCAGAGGCAGGGGCGGAGGCAGGGACGGAGGCAGGGACAGGGGCAGAGGCGTGCCCACGGGCACAGGCGCGGGCGGTGTGGTCGGTCTTGATGTCGGCTCCCGGGGTCATCGTGTCCCCCCTCGGTGGTGTTCCGGATGGTGCGGTGGACTTGCAGCATGCGTGAGTTCGGCGTACAGCGCGCGGGACGGACAAAGGACATGGGAACGGGTCGGCCGGGACGGAGGACGAATCCGACGCCTTCTACGCCCCGACGTTCCCCCGAATGGTCGGCCGTCCCTACGCCATGACGGGTGATCACGCCGTCGTCCAGGTCGCCGCCGTCACCGGGGAGCGGGAGCCTGCCGCACCCGTTGACGCCTGATGATCCCCTTGGGAATGTGTGGAGTCCTGATGCTTTCTGTCCCATCTTGGGAGACGTCATGCGGGACGTACCGGCACGGAGCGAGTCGCACGGCAACGATGGCAGTGAGAACAGTGACAGCAGGGCCGGAAAAGACGCCAGAGCCGGCAGAGAAGGCGCCGGGCGCGGCGGCCACGCCGCCCGCAGGAGCTTCCTCGGCGGGGCCGCCGCGCTCGGCGGGGCGATGGCGCTGGGCGCCGCACTGCCCCGTACGGCGCAGGCCGCCGCGCAGGCCGCCGCGGCGCCGGGCACGGCACGCCCGGCGCGGGCGGCGGCCGCGTGGGAGGACGTGATCAACGGGTCCTTCGGCAGCTATGCCGCCTTCGAGGCGGAGTGGAACTACCGGTACCCCTGGGGAAGCGACCACAACGGCAGCGCCCGGATGTACGGCAGTTCCACCGACCACAACCACATCTATCTCAACTCCGGCGTGCTCACGCTCCAGGCGACCCGGATCACCTGGGACGAGGGCACGAGCAGCTCGACACCGCATCTGCCGATCCGCTACCACTCGGGCGCGGTGCACGCGAAGAACCAGATCGTGGTGACCGACCAGTTCCCCGACTACGAGGTCAAGGGCGAGTTCCAGGCCCCGAGCGGCGCGGGCACCTGGCCCGCGTTCTGGCTGACCGGGGTCAACAGCTGGCCGCCGGAGAGCGACATCCTGGAGTTCAAGGGGAACACCGACAACTGGTTCAACACCTTCCGTACCTCCTCGGACGTGTCGACCACGATCGTCGGCGTCTCCTCGCCCGGCTCCTGGCACACGTACCGCGCCTGGATCACCAAGGTGAGCGCCACGGACGTGGACATCCACTACTACCTCGACGGCACCTGGAAGGCGGTCCACCGGGGGGCCGGGTTCGTCGGCAAACCGCTCTGGCTGATCATCAACCTCCAGATGGAGGGCTCCTCGGGCTCCTCGGGGCCGGGCGGCGACACCTTCTACCGGGCGCGGAACGTCTACGTGGGCCGCAACCGCACCGCGTGACCGGCGTGCCGGTTCACGGACGGTGGAAGGCCACCTCCGGGTAGGCGGCGGACTCCCCGTCCAGCAGTGGACGTGGTACGTGGCGCAGGTGGCGGTCGAAGAAGGCGGCGAGGTACTCCCGGACGATCGCGTTCGCCCGGTCCGGCGGGAGCGTGGCCCCCGTGGGGTCCTCCAAGCCGAGCTGGTCGATCACCGCCGAGACATCCGTGAACGAGGTGACGTGCGCCGAGCCGGCGACCGTCAGCCAGCGCTTCCAGCCGTCCAGCCGCTCCCAGGTGGTGTCCCAGCTCGTGTCGCCGCCGCCGGGACGGTGCAGGCTGTCCGTGCCCAGCAGCAGGAACGGGCGCCCGGCGACCCCGGCGCCGGGCGCCTTCTGGTGGAAGCTGCCGTCCATGTTGACCCCGGCCAGGACGCGCGGGTCGTCGGACATGGTCTGCTCGGCGGAGTCGCCGCCGATGGAGTGCCCCGCCATGCCGATCCGGGATCGGTCGATCAGCCGGGCGCGCTCCCACGCGGGCCGCGCGCCGGTCAGCCGGTCCAGCAGGAAGGAGACATCGGCGGAGCGTACGTCGGCCACGGCCGGCTTCCCCTCCTCGCCGCGCACCTCGCACGCGACGCAGGAGGTGAAGGAGCCGTCGGGCCAGCTCGTACCGAAGCTCTCGTACGCGTGGTCCACCAGCGCGACGACGTAGCCGCGGCTGGTCAGGTCCTCCGCGAGGAGCGAGAGAGTGAGCCGGGAGAGGGAGAAGCCGGGCGAGAGCACGACGAGCGGATGGCGCCCCGGCAGCGCCCGCGCGTCCAGACGGGAGTGGACCCGCGTCGCGCTCATCGGCTCGGCGAGGGAGCCGGGGACACCGTTGTTCACCAGGAAGGCACGGGCCTCGTCGGCCGTCAGGTACGGCGCCGGGCGGCCGGTGCCCGGCGCGGCCGGGTAGTACATCGACACCATTAGCCGGCGCGGCCCCGACTCCGGCACCCATGGATCGGTACGGGCCTGGTCCACCAGGCTCAGGGTGTCCCGGCCGACCCCGTACGGGCCGGTGGGGCGGGGCAGTTCGGCACCGGCCGCAGCAGGGGAGGCGGACACGGCGCCGGGCGCGGGGGCCGCGGCGGCCGTTCCGGCGGAGAGCGCCGGGAGGCCCGGGGCGGCGAGGGCGAGGATCAGGGCGGCGGAGAGGGCGTGGGCGCGGGTTCTCTTCGCCATACCGGGAGAGACGACCGGGGCACGGGCGCAGTTGCCGTACTCCGGGGGAAGCCGGGGTGACCGGGGTGTGCGCGGGGTCAGTTGTCCTGGTGCGGGCGTCCCGGCCCGGCGGCGCGCAGGGCCCATGCCGGGGTCCAGATCTCCGGCGCGGTGAGGCGGGGGCGCGCGGCGGCGGTGAGGTGGTCGCGGAGTGCGGTGAGGGCCGGGTGCGGATTGTCCGTGCGCCAGACCAGGCAGTGCGGGTAGACCGGGGTCGGATCGCGCAGGGGGATGCGCCGCAGATCGTGGCCGGCGGGCCGGACGAGGGGGGTGCGCTCGCTGAGGAAGGTGCCCAGCGTCGCGGAGTCCGCGATCGTGCCGAGCAGCGCCTCGACGCCGAAGTCGGGGCCGATGGCGTCGACGGTGAGCCCGAACGCGGCGGCGAGTTCGTCGTAGTACGCGGCCCACTCCGTTCCCGACCGGTTGGCGGGCATCCAGATCCGCCGGCCCGCGAGCTGGGCGGGGGTGACCGCGTCGGCGGCGGCGTACGGATGGGCCGACCCCGTGACGAGCTGGAGCGGCTCGTCGAGGACCGGGGTCGCCTCGACCCCTTCGGGGAGCGGCAGTCCGGGCATGGTGACGGCGCGGAACGTCGCGTCGATCGTGCCGTCGCGGACCGCCGCGAACGCCTCCTCCGCGCTGTACAGGGTCATGACATCGAGTTCGGTCCCGGGATGCGCGCCGTGGAAGTCGCGCAGCAGCCCCGCCGTGGCGACCCGCCGGCCGATCACGTCGACGCGCAGCGGGCGGCGCCCCGGCCGTACGGAGGCGGCGGCCCGCTCCTCGGCCCGCAGCAGCGCGCGGGCGTGCGGCAGGAACGCCTGCCCGTCGATGGTGAGCCGGGCCCCGCGCGGCGCCCGGGTGAAGAGCCGTACGCCGAGCTGCTTCTCCAGCGCGGCGACGCGCTTGGACACGGCCTGCTGCGTGATCGACAGGCTGTCCGCGGCTTCCTGGAACTGGCCCGCGTCCGCGGCGGCGACGAAGGTGCGTACGGCGGTGAGATCCACGGCCGCCAAGCTAACAGCACAACCAGCAGTTGTGGCGCCGGGGCGAAGCCCGGTCCGGTTCGGCGCTCAGGAGGCCGGCCCGGCCCCGCCCAGGGCCGCCAGCTCGGCGCGCAGCAGCCCGCTCACCTGGCGGTCCCTGGCCTCCTGCGCCGGGCCGGAGAAACCTCGCGGCACCACCTCGACCAGCATGATCAGATAGAGGTAGCAGCGGTAGAGGGCGAGCCGCCGCCGGGTCCCGTCGTCGAAGTCGACCCGGCCGCCCGCCGCCCGGTATCCGTCGAGGAACGCCCCGTCGCGCTCGATGTCCTCGAAGAGGGCCAGCGAGACCAGCTCCGCCAACGGGTCGCCCCAGAAGGCGCGTTCACCGTCGATCAGGCCGCTGATCCGGTGCGGCCCGTCCGGGGCGGCGCGGTCGACCAGGATGTTGCCGTCCCAGAGGTCGAAGTGGACCAGGACCGGCGTGGTCACGGCGTCGAGCGGATCCGCCGCGGCGTGCACCGTCTCCCGGATCCGCTCGGCGGGCTCCGGCAGCGGCGCGCCGAACACGGCCGCGTCGGCCAGGACCGTGTCCACCATGGCGAGGAACGCGGCGCGCCAGCCCGGCGGCGAGGCGAGGGCAGCGGCCTCCGGCGCCCCATCGGTCCGCAGGACCCGCGCGGCCTCCGGGAGCTGCGCGGTCTGCGGGTAGCCGAACGCCGGGCCCGTCACCTCGTGCAGCGCCGCCACCAGCCCGCCCAGCTCGCCGCGGAGCCCCGCCCGCTCGTCCTCCCCGATCCGCTCGTGCGCGGCGGACCAGTTGGCGCCCGGCAGGTCGGTCAGCACCAGGAAGTCGGTGTCGATCAGCTCGCGGGAGAAGTCCGCGTACACCACCTCGGGCACCGGCACCCGGCCCGCCGCGGCCGCGTAGAACAGGCCCTCGGTCCGCATGATGCCGCGCTCGTAGCCCAGCGTCGGCATCGCCGGATCGGGCGCGATCTTGAGTACGAGACTGCCGTACCCCGGCGCGTCCTCGCTCAGGTGAACGCGGTAGACCGTGTTGAAGGTCGCGTCCTCCAGCTCGGTGAGCGAGCGCACCAGGCCGGGATCGACGCCCGCCGCCGCGAGCATCCGGTGGAACTGCCGCTCCCCGGGGCGTCGTTTGTGCAGATTGTGCATATTGTTCACGTGTCTGCCTTTCCGACGCGCGGACCGCGTCCGGCGGGCGGGCAGGGCGGTAACGCGGAGGGTACGTCCATGGCTGTCCTCATGACCCTTCCGAACTGCCCCTCAGGGGGTGCGGACGCGTGTGCGCGTGCCGAGCGTGCCGAAAAGTATCCGGGAGCGCTTCCAAGGGTCAAGTGCGCCTCGGGAGAAGGGAGTTGCGCGGAATCCCTCGGAGGTCGTTCACCTGTCCGCCGCGGGGTTCCTCAGCACTCGATGATGTTCACCGCGAGCCCGCCGCGCGCCGTCTCCTTGTACTTGACCGACATGTCCGCGCCGGTCTCCTTCATCGTCTTGATGACCTTGTCCAGGGAGACCTTGTGGCTGCCGTCCCCGCGCAGCGCCATCTTCGCCGCCGTGACCGCCTTCACCGCCGCCATGCCGTTGCGCTCGATGCACGGGATCTGGACCAGGCCGCCGACCGGGTCGCAGGTCAGGCCCAGGTTGTGCTCCATGCCGATCTCGGCGGCGTTCTCGACCTGTTCCGCGGAGCCGCCCAGTACCTCGGCGAGGGCGCCCGCCGCCATGGAGCAGGCCGAGCCGACCTCGCCCTGGCAGCCGACCTCGGCGCCGGAGATGGAGGCGTTCTCCTTGAAGAGCATGCCGATCGCGCCGGCCGCGAGAAGGAAACGGACCACGTTCTCGTCCTTCTCCTCGGCCGTCGCACCGCCCGCCGCGAAGTTCATGTAGTAGTGCAGGACGGCCGGGATGATGCCCGCCGCGCCGTTGGTCGGGGCCGTGACGACGCGGCCGCCCGCCGCGTTCTCCTCGTTCACCGCCATCGCGTACAGCGTGATCCACTCCATCGCGTGGGCCTGCTGGTCGCCCTCGGCGCGTAGCTGGCGCGCCGAGTGGGCCGCGCGGCGGCGGACCTTGAGGCCGCCGGGGAGGATGCCCTCCCGGGACATGCCCCGGGAGACGCACGCCTGCATGACCCGCCAGATCTCCAGCAGCCCGGCGCGGATCTCGTCCTCCGTGCGCCACGCCTTCTCGTTCTCCAGCATCAGCGCGGAGATGGACAGACCGGTGTCGGCGGAGAGCCGCAGCAGTTCGTCGCCGGTGCGGAAGGGGTACTTCAGCACGGTGTCGTCCGGCTTGATCCGGTCCTCGCCGGGCGCGCCCTCGTCGAGCACGGACTCGTCGACGACGAAGCCGCCGCCCACCGAGTAGTACGTCTTCTCCAGCAGTGGCGCGCCCTCGGCGTCGTACGCGGCGACCGTCATGCCGTTGGCGTGGAACGGCAGGGCCTTGCGGCGGTGCAGCACCAGGTCCCGGTCGGCGTCGAAGGCGATCTCGTGCACGCCGAGCAGGCTGAGCCGGCCGGCCGCGCGGATCCGTGCCACCTGCTCGTCGGCGCTCTCCACGTCGACGGTGCGCGGCGAGTCGCCCTCCAGGCCGAGGAGTACGGCCTTCGGGGTGCCGTGGCCGTGCCCGGTCGCGCCGAGCGAGCCGTACAGCTCGCACCGTACGGACACGGTGTGGGCGAGCAGGCCCTCGTTCTTCAGGCGGCGCGCGAACAGGCCCGCCGCGCGCATCGGGCCGACCGTGTGGGAACTGGAGGGGCCGATACCGACCGAGAACAGGTCGAAGACCGAGATGGCCACGGTGGTGACTCCTTACAAGGCGGTCGTACGGCGGAGAGGCCGCCGCACGGGGGCGAGGCACCGCACCGCACCGGCCCGGGGGTGGTGGGCCCGGTGTGCGCGGTGCCCCGCACAGCAGTTGTTACAGGCCCGGGTAGAGGGGGTGCTTCCCGGCCAGCGCGGTGACCCGGGCGGCCAGCGCCGCGCGGTCGAACTCCGGCTTCAGCGCCGCCGCGATGATGTCCGCGACCTCGGTGAAGTCCTCGGCCGTGAAGCCGCGGGTGGCCAGCGCCGGCGTGCCGATCCGCAGACCCGAGGTGACCATCGGGGGGCGCGGGTCGTTCGGGACGGCGTTGCGGTTGACGGTGATGCCGACCTCGTGGAGCCGGTCCTCGGCCTGCTGGCCGTCCAGCTCCGAGTTGCGCAGGTCGACCAGGACCAGGTGGACGTCCGTACCGCCGGACAGGACGGAGACGCCCGCCTCGGTCACGTCCGGCTGCACCAGGCGCTCGGCGAGGATCCGGGCGCCGTCCAGGGTGCGCTGCTGGCGCTCCTTGAACTCGTCCGTGGCCGCCACCTTGAAGGAGACCGCCTTGCCCGCGATGACATGCTCCAGCGGGCCGCCCTGCTGACCGGGGAAGACCGCCGAGTTGATCTTCTTCGCCAGTTCCTTGGTGGAGAGGATCACGCCCCCGCGCGGGCCGCCGAGGGTCTTGTGCGTGGTGGTGGTGACGACGTGCGCGTGCGGCACCGGGTTGGGGTGCAGCCCGGCCGCGACCAGACCGGCGAAGTGCGCCATGTCGACCATCAGGTACGCGCCGACCTCGTCCGCGATCCGGCGGAAGGCCGCGAAGTCGAGCTGACGGGGGTACGCGGACCAGCCGGCCACGATCAGCTTCGGGCGGGACTCCTTGGCGAGCCGCTCGACCTCGGCCATGTCGATCTGGCCGGTCTCGCCGTCGACGTGGTACGCGACGACGTTGTAGAGCTTGCCGGAGAAGTTGATCTTCATGCCGTGGGTGAGGTGCCCGCCGTGGGCGAGGTTCAGACCCATGATCGTGTCGCCGGGGGAGAGCAGCGCGAACATCGCGGCCGCGTTCGCCTGGGCACCCGAGTGCGGCTGTACGTTCGCGTGCTCGGCGCCGAAGAGCGCCTTCACCCGGTCGATGGCGATCTGCTCGACCACGTCGACGTGCTCGCAGCCGCCGTAGTAGCGGCGGCCGGGGTAGCCCTCGGCGTACTTGTTGGTCAGGACGGAGCCCTGGGCCTCCATGACCGCGACCGGCGCGAAGTTCTCCGAGGCGATCATTTCGAGGGTGGACTGCTGGCGGTGGAGTTCGGCGTCGACAGCGGCGGCGACGTCGGGGTCCAGCTCGTGGAGTGAGGCGTTCAGAAGCGACTTCGAAGACATCACGGTCCCTGGGGTGTCTTGGTGCGGGGTCGTCCGGGTGAGCTGCGTCACGTCAGTTGCCCGGGGTCAGTTGCCGGAGAACGTCGTGTATTCCTCGGCGGTGAGCAGGTCCTCCGGCTCCTCCGTGACGCGTACCTTGAACAGCCAGCCGCCCTCGAAGGGCGCGGAGTTCACCAGCGAGGGGTCGTCGACGACGTCCTGGTTCGTCTCGGTGACCTCGCCGGTCACCGGGGCGTACAGATCGCTGACGGACTTGGTGGACTCCAGCTCTCCGCAGGTCTCGCCCGCGGTCACCGTGTCACCGACCTCGGGAAGCTGGGCGTACACGACATCGCCGAGGGCGTTGGCCGCGTACTCCGTGATACCGACCGTCGACACGCCGTTCTCGGCGGCCGTCAGCCACTCGTGCTCCTTGCTGTAGCGAAGCTGCTGGGGGTTGCTCATGACCTGAATTCTCCTGTACGCGAGGGTGTGGTGCGGAACCGCTGTCTTGCGGACCGAGACGGGACGGACGCGGCGGGCGTCCGTATCACTTCCGGTGCCTGATCACTTCTGGCGCTTGTAGAACGGCAGCGCCACGACCTCGTACGGCTCGTGGGAGCCGCGGATGTCCACGCCGACCCCCGCCGTACCGGGCGCGGCGTGCGCGGCGTCCACGTACGCCATCGCGATGGGCCGGCCCAGGGTCGGCGACGGGGCGCCCGAGGTGACCTCGCCCACGACGGCGCCGTCGGCGACCACCGGGTATCCGGCGCGCGGGACGCGGCGGCCCTCGGCGATCAGGCCGACCAGCTTGCGCGGCGGGGCGGCCGCGGCGCGCTCGGCGGCCGCCGCCAGCGCCTCGCGGCCGACGAAGGCGCCGCCGTTCGACGTCTTGTCGAACTTCACGACCCGGCCGAGGCCCGCGTCGAACGGGGTCAGGGCGGTGGACAGCTCGTTCCCGTACAGCGGCATGCCCGCCTCCAGCCGGAGGGTGTCGCGGCAGGAGAGCCCGCAGGGCACCAGGCCCACGCCCGCGCCGGCCTCGGTGAGCGCCTGCCACAGCCGCTCGGCGTGGCGCGGCTCGACGAAGAGCTCGAAGCCGTCCTCGCCGGTGTAGCCGGTCCGCGCGATCAGGGCGGGCACCCCGGCGACGGTGCCGGGCAGGCCCGCGTAGTACTTGAGCCCGTCCAGGTCGGCGTCGGTCAACGCCTTCAGGATGCCGGGCGACTCCGGGCCCTGGACGGCCAGCAGCGCGTACGCGTCCCGGTCGTCCCGTACGGCGGCGTCGAACCCGGCGGCGCGGGCGGTGAGCGCGTCCAGGACCGTCCCGGCGTTGGAGGCGTTGGCGACGACCAGGTACGTGTCCTCGCCGAGGCGGTAGACGATCAGGTCGTCCAGGATCCCGCCGTCCTCCTGGCAGATCATCGTGTACCGGGCGCGGCCCATCGCCACGGCGCCGATGTTGCCGACCAGCGCGTGGTCGAGGAGACGCCCGGCGTCCGGCCCCGTGACGGTGATCTCGCCCATGTGGGAGAGGTCGAAGAGCCCGGCGCGGGTGCGGACCGCGGTGTGCTCGTCGCGCTCACTGCCGTAGCGCAGCGGCATGTCCCAGCCCGCGAAGTCGGTCATGGTCGCGCCCAGCGCGCGGTGCGTGGCGTCGAGGGCGGTACGGCGGGGGGTGCTGCTCGGGGGGACATGGCTCATCGGTGTGGCTCCCAGGGTATGACTACGAGGACGATCCTCCCCATCTGTCATCGGAACCTGAGAGGTTCATCACGACCCCGCGTACTGAGGTCATGACTTGCACCTTGGGTGGGGCCGTGACGACACGGCCCGCTTTTCAGATCTGCCTCGTCCGCGCGGTACGGGGCCTGAGAGATTCAAGGGAGGGTCTTGCTCCTTCGGCGCCCGGCGCACAGGGCGACCGGGACTCTCCCGCGCGGATTCGAACGGCCGGTATGGAGTTGGCGGGCACATCATCGCACGGGGTGCGGCGGGACGGCGCGGCCGGTCGGCAGATCGCCGGTACAGGTGAGAGGCTTGCGGGACATTACCAAGTCTTTACACTTCATGGGCAAGAGACATGGGCAGGCCGGACGGGGCGGCCACCGGCCGGGCCGACGGGGCGGACCGGCCCGGCCGGGCAGGCCGGACCGACCGGGCCGGCACGGACTGAGCTGACAGGGGGACGGCGATGATCTCGCAGGGGTCCGGCGCGTGTGCCACGACCGCGGGCGTGCCCGCACAGCAGGGGGCGGGCGCGCTCGGCGAGGGCCCCGCGGGGGTGGCGGCCCCGGCCCCGCCGGCCCCCGCCGTGCGCGACCTGCGGGGGCTGGGGCCGGGCCGGGGGCCCGACGGGCTGGTCTTCGACGCCGGGGACCTGGTGGTCGTCTCCGGGCTGCCCGGCAGCGGCAAGTCCACGCTGATCCGGCGGGCCGCCGAGGGCGGCGGCATCGACTCCCAGGACGCGCGGGACCGCTGGGCGCGGCGGATGCCGTCCGTACTGCCCTACGCCGTCTACCGCCCCCTCGTACGGACGGCGCACTACGCGGGGCTGCGGCGCGCGCTGCGCTCGGGCGCGAGCCCCGTCGTGCACGACTGCGGTACGCAGACCTGGGTACGGCGCTGGCTCGCCCGGGAGGCCGTCAGACGCGGGCGCCGGCTGCATCTGCTCGTGCTGGACGTGCCGCCGGAGACCGCCCGTGCGGGCCAGCGCGAGCGCGGCCGCGGCGTCTCGGGGTACGCCTTCGCACGCCACCGCGGCGCGGTCCGCCGGCTGCTCGCCGCGGTGGCGGCGGGCCGGCTCCCTCAGGGGTGCGCCTCGGTGGTGCTGCTGGACCGGGACGCGGCGGGCGGTCTGGAGCGGATCGCGTTCTTAGACGCACCGGTCCTGGGCTCCGCGCCGGGAGCGGAGTGACCCGCGCCACGCTCCACGGCATTAGGGTGCTGGGTGCTGCGGCAGGGTCCTGAGCGGACCCGGTGTACTGGGTGGAGGGGTAACACGTGGTGAACACGGCATGGCCGGGGAACGAGCTGGAAGAGGTCCTCAGCGCCTCGCTCGGCAACGACGCGGCGGGCGGGCGGCTGGTCGAGGTCCTCGGCCGCAGCGAGATCTGGGTACCGCTGCCCAACGGGGGCGGACCCGACAGCCCCTCGCTCGACTTGCCGACGGTCGAGATCGACGGCGCACCGTACGTCCCGGTGTTCAGCTCGCACCAGCAGTTCCTCCAGTGCGTCGGCGAGCACATGGCGTTCACCGTCGCGCCGGCCCGTGACTTCGCCCGCGGGCTGCCCCCGCAGCTCGGCATCGCGGTCAACCCCGGCGGTGCGGTCGGGGCGCCGCTGCCGCCGCTCGCCGTCGCCGAGCTGTGCCGGGTGGGGCGTACCCCGCTCGACGGGCCGGCCAGCGGGGGCCGGGTCAGGCTCTTCGAGCCGGACTGGCAGGAGGACCCGGTCGACTTCCTCTCCGCCGCCGCGGCCGAGTTCGGCGCGGCGGGCACGGTGGCCACCGCCCGGCGCGCGCTCGCCAGCGTCGAGGGCGAGCCGCCGGTGCTCTTCATCGGCGTCCAGCTCTCCTCCTGGGAGGCCGCCGACCGCAACGCCCCGATGGACGCGCTCGGCCGCGCCCTGGGCCGGGTGCCGGTGGCCTGGCCCGTCAACCTCCTGCTGCTGGACCTGACGCAGGACCCGGTCGGCGAGTGGCTGCTGGCGAAGGTCCGGCCCTTCTACGAGCGCGCGTGAGCGGAAGGGCCGGAAGGGTACGACCGGCCGGGGCGGGTATGAGCCGTAGTCGCGGGCACGTCTCCGCTCCGGCCACGGCACACGCGGCAGGAACCAGCCGTACCGCACCGCCCCGCCTATGCGGCACGCGCACCCGCCGTCAAGTCGGTGTCAGGCCAGCCGCCTAAGCTGGTTGGATGGCTGGACCGGCGTACCGCCCACGCGGCGGGCGCGCTCCGCGGGTCACGGGGCACCCCGGGTGGCGCCGGGGGGAGCGGGACGAATGGTGGATCTAAGAGGGGCGGGACCCAGAGTGAGCGCGTCAGGCACCGCGGCGGCCGGGCAGGTCGAGCACATGCTGCGCCAGGTGACGCCGGGACGGTACGACGCGTACGAGGCGCTGCTCCAGGCCCTCGCCGACGAGAGCGTCTGGATGCTGCTCTGGCACGGCAGGGCCGGTTCGCCCGACGCCCAGTACGGCAACATGGAGGTCGACGGGCTGGGTTACGCGCCCTGCGTCACCTCCGCCCACGAGCTGTCCGCCAGCGGCTGGACCCGCGCGCACGAAGTGGTCTCCGGCCGCGACATCGCCCGTGCCCTCTACCCGGACCGCTGGGGGATCTGGCTCAATCCGCACGCCCCCGGCGGCGGCCTCGGCATTCCGTGGCTGGATCTGCGCCGGATCGCCACCGGCCTCGACCGGATGCCCGCGGGCCCGCTGCGGCTCTCCGAGCCGGCCATCCAACTCCCGCAGTTCTACGCCCTGCTCACCCAGAACGCGCACCGCACCCCCGCCGTACGGTCGTTGCGCCGCGCCTGGGTGCAGCCCGCGCTGGGCGCCCCGTACCTGGCGATCGGGCTCGACCTGTACGACACGAGCCCGGTCTCCGTCGACTCCGTACGCGCGATGATGCGTCAGTCGATCGCCGCCGTCCCCGACGGGCTGCCCGTCTCCACGGTCGCGATGTCCGACGAGTACGACCCGGTCGCGATGTGGCTGCGGGTCAACTCCCGCCCGTTCTACGACCGGGAGGCGCACGCGGCGCACGCGGCGCCCGTCCAGTCCTCCGGTTACGGCTATCCGCCCCCCGCCTCTCGCGCATACTGAATCCGCCACGGGGGAGACAACAAGTGGGTCAAACATGCCCGTTCTGGTCGAATCTGACGGGTCGATGACCGATGTCGTCCGCTGAGGCGTCAGAGGTGTCCGTATAACGGTAACCCTCTGATCGCATCACGGTTGAGCAACCATTCTCCTGTGGGGCTGGCATGTGATCGCGATAGGGCTGAAGACTCCCTCCAGCAGGTGGCATCGGCACGTATGTGCGACAGATGTGTGGGCGACGCGCTGACAGAAGCGGATCTCCCGAACCGGGGGGACCACCGTGCGACATCAATGAAGCGAACGAGCCGCTACAGCGGCGGTCACAGGCCGGCCACCGTCGGCCGAGAGGGGTCTCCAGCGCAATGACGGCACCTATCGAGACCACCGGTCCGGCGGCGAAAGCGCAGCCGGAAGCGGTGCTGGAAGGCGCCGGGGGCAAGCAGATCGAGGGCCGCTCGCTCGGCCGGATCGCATGGACGCGGTTCAAACGGGACAAGGTCGCCATGGCGGGCGGCGTCATCGTGATCCTGCTGGTCCTTGTCGCCGCACTCTCCAAGCCGATCCAGTCGGTCTTCGGCCTTGACCCCAACGCCTTCAACCAGGACCTCGTCGATCCCGTGCTGCTCGCGCCCAAGGGCAGCTTCGGCGGCATGAGCTGGGACCACCCCCTGGGTGTCGAACCGCAGACGGGCCGGGACATCCTGGCCCGCATCATCGAGGGCTCCTGGGTCTCCCTGGTCGTCGCGGCCGGGTCCACGCTGCTCTCCGTCGTCATCGGTGTCGTGATGGGCGTCGTCGCCGGCTTCTACGGCGGCTGGGTCGACAGCGCCATCAGCCGCATGATGGACACCTTCCTCGCCTTCCCGCTGCTCCTCTTCGCGATCTCCATCTCCGCGTCGCTCCAGGGCAAGGTGTTCGGGCTCGAAGGGCTCTCGCTGCGCATCGCCGTACTCATCTTCGTGATCGGCTTCTTCAGCTGGCCGTACATCGGCCGCATCGTGCGCGCGCAGACCCTCAGCCTGCGTGAGCGGGAGTTCGTGGAGGCGGCCAGATCGCTCGGCGCGCGCGGCCCGTTCATCCTCTTCCGGGAGCTGCTGCCCAACCTGATCGCGCCGATCCTCGTCTACTCGACGCTGCTGATCCCCACCAACATCCTCTTCGAGGCTTCCCTGAGCTTCCTCGGCGTCGGTATCGCCCCGCCGCAGTCCTCATGGGGCGGCATGCTGTCCACCGCGGTCGACCTGTACCAGGTCGACCCGATGTTCATGATCATTCCTGGCATGGCGATCTTCATCACCGTGCTCGCCTTCAATCTGCTGGGGGACGGTCTGCGTGACGCACTCGACCCCCGTGGCAAGTAATCGCGGCCCGGCCGCACCATCGATCGAGGGGGCTTTCCTCAGGTGAACAGCAGAAAGACAGCATCGGCCATAGCCGTCACGCTGGCGTTGGCGCTCGGTGCGACCGCCTGCGGCAGCGGTGACAGCAAGGACAAGGACGGCAATGGGGGCGGCAGCGCGAAGGCCGATGCCGGACTGAGCAGCATCGTCAACGCCAGCACGAAGAAGGGGGGCACGGTCACGTACGAGCACTCCAGTGGCCCCGACTCCCTGGACCCGGGCAACACGTACTACGGCTGGGTGCAGAACTTCTCCCGCCTGTACGCCCGTTCGCTGGTGACGTTCAAGCCGGCCGCCGGCAAGGAGGGCCTCACGGTCGTCCCCGACCTGGCGACCTCCCTCGGCAAGGCCAGTCCGGACGCCAAGACCTGGACGTACACGCTCCGTAAGGGCGTCAAGTTCCAGGACGGCACCGAGATCACCTCGGCCGACGTCAAGTACGCCGTCGAGCGCTCCAACTTCGCGCCCGAGGCCATGTCCAACGGCCCGACGTACTTCAAGGCGTACCTGGACGGCGGCGACAAGTACAAGGGTCCGTACAAGGACAAGTCGCCCGAGGGTCTCAAGTCCATCGAGACGCCGGACAAGTACACGATCACCTTCAAGCTGAACAAGCCGTTCGCGGACATGGACTACCTGGCCGCGTTCTCGCAGACGGCCCCGGTCCCGCAGAAGGCCGACACGGGCGCCGAGTACGTCCAGAAGATCGTCTCCTCGGGCCCGTACAAGTTCGACTCGTACAGCGAGAGCCGCGGCGCGACGTTCTCCCGGAACCCCGAGTGGGACCCGGCGACGGACCCGATCCGCAAGGCGCTGCCCGACAAGATCGAGCTGAAGTTCAACGTCAACGCCACGACGGTCGACGAGCACCTGCTCAGCGACACCATCACGGCGGACATCGCGGGCACCGGCCTCCAGTCGAAGACGCAGCCGAAGGTGCTCGTCAAGCCGGCCGAGAAGGCCCGGACGGACAACCCGTACGCGGGCGCGCTCCAGTACCTGGCGATGAACGTCAACGTGAAGCCGTTCGACAACATCGATTGCCGCAAGGCAGTGCAGTACGCGATCAACAAGGCCGGTGTGGTCGACTCCATCGGCGGTGCGGTCAAGGGTGACCCCGCCACCACGATGATCCCGCCGTCGGTCGCCGGCTACAAGAAGTTCGACCTGTACCCGACGCCGGGCAACAAGGGTGACGCGGCCAAGGCCAAGGATCACCTC
This sequence comes from Streptomyces sp. NPDC056987, assembly GCF_042673865.1. Classification (NCBI taxonomy): domain Bacteria; kingdom Bacillati; phylum Actinomycetota; class Actinomycetes; order Kitasatosporales; family Streptomycetaceae; genus Streptomyces; species Streptomyces sp. NPDC056987. Next base: position 88,152 of record NZ_JBHURV010000016.1, on the reverse strand, counting down.
ACCAAGTGCGGTCAGCCGAACGGCTTCAAGACCTCGCTCACGGCGCGTTCCGACCGCCCCGACGAGGTCCTGGCCGCCACGCAGATCCAGCAGAGCCTGAAGGCGATCGGCATCGACGCCGACATCAAGCAGTTCCCGGCGGACAAGTACTTCACGGACTTCGCGGGCTCCCCGAAGTGGGTCCACGACAACAAGGCCGGCCTGATGATGATGGCCTGGGGTGCTGACTGGCCCACCGGCTACGGCTTCCTCGACTCGATCGTGAACGGCGCGGCCATCAAGCCGTCCGGTGGCACGAACCTGATGGAGCTGAACGACCCGAAGATCAACAAGGCGCTGACCGACGGTATCGGCACCGTCGACGCCACCGCTCGTGGTGAGAAGTGGGCCGAGGTCGACAAGCTGGTCCTGGAGAACGCGTCCGCGGTGCCGCTCTTCTACAAGAAGAACCTGCTCTACCGCCCGGACTCGGCCACCAACGTCACCGTCGCCGAGTCGTACCTCGGCATGTACGACTACGTGCTGATGGGCTCGTCCAAGTAAGTCCCCGGGACCCGCGGACCAGTAGGCCCGTGGTCTCCTCGGAGCACGTTCCGTAACACATTCAGTAGCACCTGTTACATCAATCAGCACCCCCCGAAAGGCAGGTGAAGGTGTCGGGGGGGGGGGGGGGCCCCCCCCCCCCCCCCCCCCCCCCCCCCGGCGGGGGGGGGGGGTAAACGACGCCGCCGAGTAAGGCCCGGGGGTGTGGTGGG